>JBILIR010000065.1:0-7477 GCA_044368955.1 Limnohabitans sp. | reverse complement strand
CGCGGCCTCGCAATAGGCCAGATAAAACACCCAGGTGCGCTCAAAGCGTTCATCAAAACCCAGTTTGTCCATGCGCGGCAAAGCCTGTACATAAGCTTCTCGCCAACGCTTCAAGGTTTCGGCGTAGTCTTGGCCAAAGGCAAAACTGTCGACAACTTGCAAGCCTGCCGCTTGCGCTTGCGCCTTGAACTCGCTGCTGCTGGGCAAGAAGCCGCCTGGGAAAATGTATTGCTGAATAAAGTCTGTGCCCAAGGCATAGCGCTCAAACAAGGCGTCGTCGATCACAATGCTTTGGACACAGGCTTGACCGCCGGGCTTGAGCAAACGCGCGATGGTTTGGAAATAGGTAGGCCAATAGGCGCGGCCAACGGCTTCGATCATTTCAATGGAACAAATCGCGTCGTAGGGGCCGTCGTTGGTATCGCGGTAGTCTTGCAGTCGCAAGTCAGCATGGATGGCTTGGGCGCCGAGTCGCTCGCTGGCGTAGGCCAATTGCGAGGGGCTCAGGGTGATGCCCGTCACCTTGGCGCCAAATTCACGAGCGGCAATTTCAGCCAAGCCGCCCCAGCCACAGCCTATCTCCAGCACACGCTGACCCGCACCTGCTTGCACGCCTGCCATGCGCAAGGCGCGTCGCACTTTGGCGTGTTGCGCGGCTTGCAGGTCTTGGCTGGTGTTGTTGTCAAACCAAGCCGATGAATAAGACATGCTCGGGTCTAGCCACTGGCTGTAAAAACCGTTGCCCAAATCGTAGTGGGCATGGATGTTTTTGCTGCTGTTCTTTTTGGTGTTACGGCGCATCCAGTGTCGAACTTGGTAAGCCAAGCGGCCCCACCATTTGCCAAAAATCAAATCATCGATCGGGCGTCGGTTGGCCACCAACAGTTGCAACAAAGTGGTGAGGTCAGGCGTGTCCCAGTCGCCTGCAATGAAACTTTCTGCAAAACCGATGTCGCCCGAACGCATGGCCGAAGCGAAGACTTGCCAATCGTGAATGCGGATACTGGCTTGCGGGCCGCTCAGCAAGTTGCCAAAACTCAGTAAACGCTGATCGGGCAGTTCAACCCTCAGCCCGCCCACGCTCAAGGACCAGAGCATGCGCAAGGCGCGCCGCGCCGCCAAAGGCGTGTTTTTTGTCAAAGCGGCAGAAGAGGTGTGTTGGGTCGAGGGCAGGGTAGACATGGGTCAAAAAAGCAGGGGGGAAGCAAAAGGAATTTACAGGCCACCACGGGTGGCGAACTGTGCAGGGGGTGGGGGTTTGCGCACAAAAGGCACACGCTTGAGCCACAGCCCCAGCGCTTGCCAATGGATGCGAGCGATCACGCCAAAACTTTGCAAAGGGTAACGCCAAAGGGCGCGGCGCAGCACCGAGGCGGTAAGGGGTTGCAGTTTGCCGCTGACACTGGTGCTGATGAGCAAGCCCATCTCGTCACTGTGGTCGATGCGCACCACGGTTTGCGGCTCCCCTGAGTGGTCGGTGCGCATGAAGCGAAAGTCGTAACGACCTTGCACATGGCAAAACGGCGACACATGAAAAACTTTGTCAGCATGCAGGGTCTGGCCATAAAGCGGTTGGGGCAAGACGTAGCAATGGCGCTCGCCAAAGGTGTTGTTCACCTCCACCACGATGGCGGCCAGTGTGTTGTCGCTGCGGTGGCAGTACCAAAAACTGACGGGCTTGAAGGCATAGCCCCAAACGCGGGCATAGCAGTGCAACCACACCTCGCCTTGGGCATCGTTGATGTCTTGGCTTTGCAGCAATTCATCCAGCCACGCCAGTACGCCGCCAGAAGCGATCGATCGACCATCGCCATGGTCAACATCGTGGAAAGAAATGGCTGCGCGCCGGTTCACGGCCAATACACCTTTGGGCTGTTTTGCCAAGCTGCGCATGGGCAGCAGCAAAAACCAAGTGGGGTAGGCAAATGCGTGGCGGCTAGGCCGAGCACGGCTGTGGCGAACTTGGCCAAAACCGATGAGCGGCTGGGCAGAGCTCACGCCAAAGCCTCTTGCTTGTCGGTTTGGCGTGCCAGCAAGCCTCGCGCAGCTGACAAACCCGCTTGGTAGCCGTCTTCATGAAAACCAAAGCGCATCCAAGCACCGGCATACCAAGTGCGTTGTTGGCCCTGTAAGCGCGGTAGCGCCCTTTGGGCGGCAATGGCTGGCAAATCGAAGACGGGATGGTCGTAGTCGTAGTGGCCCAAAATCTTGGCGGGGTCAATTGGCGTGGCAGGGTTGAGTGAGACGATGACGTCTTGCTTGAAAGGCAGGGGTTGCAGTTTGTTCAGCCAGTAGTGCAAACACACGCGAGCGCTTTCGCTGTCATCTTGGGTGCGTTGGTAATTCCACGCCGCCCAAGCCAAGCGACGCTTGGGCATGACACGGGTGTCGGTGTGCAACACGGCGCGGTTGGGATGAAAGCGGATGGCGCCCAACAAAGCTTGTTCATCGGTGCTGGGCTTGTCCAGCAAGGAAAGCGATTGGTCGGCATGTGTCGCCAAGACCACGTGGTCGAAATGCTCTGTGCCTTGGGCGGTTCGAATATGCACACCATGGTCGTCGCGGGCAATGCCCAGCACAGGGGTGTTCAGGCGCTTGTCGCTGATGTGTTCGGTGATGGCTTTCACATAGTGCTTGGCGCCACCAGCCACGGTGAACCACGGTGGGCGGTTGTTGACTTGCAGCAAACCATGGTTGTCACAAAACCGCACCATGGTGGCCACTGGAAACTGCAGCATTTGGGTGGTGGGGCAGCTCCAGATGCAGCCGAGCATGGGCAGCAAATAACCATGGCGAAACGCTGTGCCAAAGCGGTGCTCATCTAAAAATTGTTGCAAGGGTTGCGCCAAAGCATCTGATGCTGCGCTTTGGGCCAAGTGGGTGGCGAGCTGGTTAAAGCGCATGATGTCGCGTAGCAAGCCCCAAAAGCGAGGACGCAAAAGGTTGCTGCGTTGCGCAAACACGCTGTTCAAGTTGGCGCCATTCCACTCCAAGGCTTTGCCGCTGTCGTCCCAATTTGCTTGCACCGAGAACGACATATCCGAAGCTGCGGTGCGTATTTTCAGGCTTTCAAACAAAGCAATCAAGCCTGGGTAGGTGCGTTGGTTGTAGACCAAAAACCCAGTGTCCACGCCATGGGTGATGGGGCCTTGGGCTCCTGGGAGGGTCACGTCGACGGTGTGGGTATGGCCCCCAAAATAACTGCCAGCCTCTAACAAGCTGAGCTCGACATGCTTGTTTAAATGGTGGGCCGCTGATAAGCCAGCGATGCCCGAGCCGATCACCGCTACCCGTTGGCGCATCAGTTCACTCGGGTGATCAGCAGTTTTTCAACCTCGGCCAAAAAGGCTTTGTCCATGGGGTCGGTGTTGCTGTTGTAGCTCTTGACCTGTTTGCCATCTCGGCTGATGAGGTATTTGTAAAAGTTCCACTTCGGCGAGGTGTCGCTGAGTTGGGTGAGCTGTTTGAACAAGGGCGAGGCGTCGCCACCACGCACCGTGGTTTTGCTGAACATGGGGAACTTCACGCCATAGGTGTTTTCGCAAAAGTCAGCGATTTTTTGGTTGTTGCCTGGCTCTTGGGAGAAATCGTTGGACGGAAAGCCCAGCACCACCAAACCTTTGTCTTTGTATTTGTCATACAAGGACTCCAGCGATTTGTACTGCGGCGTGAAGCCGCAGTAGCTGGCGGTGTTGACCACCACCACCACCTGACCCGCGTACTGGCAAAGGTTTTGCGGCTTTTCGTCTTGCAAGCGTTCGACGGTGTGGCGCAGCACGGCAGGGCATGCGGCTGCGCTGCTGGTGGCTGAGCTTGCAGGCTTGGGGTCGGCCGCCCAAGCCGTGGGAGCCACAGACAAGACAGCGAGGAGCAGGGCTTTAAAAAGTGTAGGAGGCAGTGTTTGCATGGGGGTGTTCCAAAGGGGTTTTATGCTATTGTCTATGACATATTTGTTTGGCAGTATTTTTTTATGAAAATAACCCTATGGATTTGAGCGTAGGCGAGTCGAAACACCTTCAATTTTCGATAGCTGCTGTCGAGCGGGACACGGGTATCGGCAAGGATACGCTTAGGGTATGGGAGCGCCGCTATGGTTTCCCACAGCCAGGGCGAGACAGCTTTGGCGAACGCAGCTACCCCTTGGCGCAGGTGGAAAAACTTCGCATCATCAAGCGTCTTTTGGACGCCGGCCACCGCCCAGGCCAAGTCGTGGCTCTGTCGGTCGAGCAATTGCAAAGCATCACCGAATCCTTGCTGGCGGGCCCCGTGGACATGTCCCGTGGCAAAGGGGGTGTGGGCCAGTTGTTGGATCAGGCCATGGGGTTGCTGCGCAGCCATGACATTGATGGCTTGCGAAGCCATTTGCACCAAGCCGTGGCCAGCTTGGGGGTCAACCGCTTCGTCATCGAACTGCTCGCGCCTTTGAATGCCATGGTGGGTGACGCATGGATGCGCGCTGAAATTCAAGTGTTTGAAGAGCATATGTACACCGAATGCGCGACCGTCGTGCTGCGCCAAGCCATTCATCAACTCAACAGCCACACCTTCCATCGCCAACCCCGCGTTTTACTGACCACTTTCCCGCAAGAAGAGCATGCCATGGGCTTGCTCATGGCTGAGAGCCTTTTGACCATGCAAGGCTGTCACTGTTTGCCCATGGGTGTGAAAACGCCTTTGAGCGATATTGCCAAAGCCGTGCTGGCGCATCAGCCCGATATCGTGGCGCTGAGCTTTAGCGTGACCCAAAACCCCAACCATGTGTTGGATGGCCTGGCCGAGTTGCGACGACTTTTGCCAGCGCAGGTTGAGATTTGGGCCGGCGGTCGAGCGCCTGTGTTGCAACGCCGCCCACCCGCTGGTGTGACGGTGATTGCCGATTTGGCACAAATTGAGACACAGGTGCAGCGCTGGCGCAAGCGCGGCCCGTGAGCCTGTCAGTGGGTTTTGCTAACAAAGTCTGCCAAGCCGATGAGGCCTTATCGCGGGTGCAGGCCCTGCGCCAGTTGGGGCCAGTGGTGTTCACCAATGGTGTCTTTGATGTTCTGCACCGTGGCCACGCCACCTATTTAGAACAAGCGCGGGCCTTAGGGGCAGCCTTGGTGGTGGGGGTCAACACCGACGCGTCTACCAAGCGCTTGGGCAAAGGTCCTGAGCGACCCTTGAACACTGAGCAAGACAGGGCGCTGTTGCTGGCAGCGCTGGCTTCGGTCAGCTTGGTGACTTGGTTTGATGAGGACACACCGGTGCAACTGATCGAGCGTTTGCGCCCTGATGTGTATGTCAAAGGCGGCGATTACGACATGGAAACTTTGCAAGAAACCGCGACCGTGCGAAGCTGGGGCGGGCATTCTGTGGCGATCCCCTTTGTCAGCGGCTACTCCACCAGCGCCTTGGTCACGAAAATACAAAGCGCCACAAAGCCGCAATAGCGTCGTGCTGCACTTGCGCCTCGCTCAGCGGTAACTCTCCTGTGGCCTCGTCCAAGCGCGCCAAGTGTTGCCAGTGGCGCAGGGCACGGTAAGCATCAGCCGCGGCTTGCCCCATGCCATGGGGCAGCAAACCCACCGACTCGGCGTGTTCTAGCAAAGCGATATTGCCAACGTTGTTGACCAAATCTGGGTGTTGCTGTGCATGGGCCAACACCAAAAACTGCACCGCAAACTCAGCGTCGATCATGCCCCCAGGGCTGTGTTTAAAGTCGAAGACTTTGGGCTTTAGGGACTGGGCAGCACGCATTTTGTCGCGCATGGCCACCACCTCCACAGCCAATGCTTGCGGGTCGCGTGGGGCGCACAAGACTTCACGCCGGACCTCTTCAAAGGGCCGGCGCAGCTGCTCGTCGCCCACGCAAAACCGCGCACGTGTCATGGCTTGGTGTTCCCAGACCCAAGCAGTGTTGGAGCCGCGCTGGCGTTGGTAGTCGGCAAACGACTCCCACGAGCTCACCAACAAACCGGCGCTGCCATTGGGCCTTAAAGCGGTGTCAATTTCATACACATCGCCTTCGCCGGTTTTGATGGTCAGCCATTGAATCAGCTTGCGCGCAAAGGCCGCGTAGATCTCACCCGCTTGGGGGTGGTCGTCTTGGTAGACAAAAACGATATCAAGGTCGCTGCCGTAGCCCAGCTCTTTGCCGCCCCATTTGCCATAGCCCAGCACCGCAAAACAGGGCAGGTCGCGGTGGCGTGTCTTCAAACGTGACCAGACCCACAAAGCTGCCACCTCGACCAAGGTATCGGCCAGCAAACTCAAATCGTCAGCGACTTGCTCCACGCTCAAGCGCCCCTCCACATCGCGGGCCAAGGTCAGCAAAGTTTCACCGTGGTGCGCACGGCGCAGCACATTGAGCAGGCTTTCCTCGTCGTCTGCGCCTTGGCTGGCCAGGGCGTCATGGCGGGCTTGCAAATGGCGTCGCAGTTGTGCGGCATCAAAGCGTTCATCCAACACCTCGGGGTTGGCCAATTCATCAATCACCCCAGGGTGCGTGCGCAAATACCGCGCTGCCCAGCGTGCTGAGCCTAGCAGCCTTAACAACTGCTGGTGTACCCGCGGACGTTCAAGCAGCAGCGCCAAATAGGTTTCACGCCGCAGCAAGGGCTCCATCCAGTCGCTCCAGCGCAAGGCGGCTTCTTCGCTCGCTTGGCCTTGGTCTATCCAACTTTGGGTGCGTTGCACCAAGCGCAGCAGTCGCTCACGGGCGTCTTCGCGCAAGGCCAGCACCCGAGGCAGCGTCGGCCACGCTGCCATGCGTTCTCGAAACAGGGGTGACAAGCCTTCCAGCACACCCGCCCAGTCGTGGCTTACTGGCGCAGGTGTGTTGGCCGTATCGGTCTGTGAGGGTTCGCCTTGGCCCAGCAAGCGCTCAAACTCTTGGGCAACGCGATCGCGGTGCTGCTGCAAAGCTTGCAGCAAAGCGTTGCTGTCGGCCAGCCCCAAGGTATGGGCAATCCATTGCAAATCGTCGGGGTCGCTGGGCAGGCGGTGGGTTTGTTGATCATCAAGGTATTGAATGCGGTGTTCCACGCGGCGCAAAAACACATAAGCCTCGTGCAAGGCCTGCGCTGTATCGGCAGGCATCAATCGTGCGCCCACCAAGGCCGCCAATGAGACAAGGGTCGGGCGTTCGCGCAATTCGGGGAACTGCCCGCCCCGCACCACTTGCAGCAGTTGCACGGTGAACTCAATTTCTCGGATACCGCCACGACCGAGCTTGACATCGTTGGCGCGTTCGGGCCGCCCCGCGCTCAGACGCTGCGACTGCGCTCGAATTTGCTGGTGCAACACCCGCAAGGCCTCAAACACGTTGTAGTCGAGGTAGCGGCGAAAAACAAAAGGCGTTACAACTTCGCGCAAAGCCTTGACCTGATCGATGCAAGCCGCAGGTGCGACCACCCGCGCCTTGAGCCACGCCAAACGCTCCCATTCTCGGCCCTGCACTTGAAAATACTCTTCCAAAGCGTCAAGCGACACCACGCTG
>JBILIR010000064.1:0-7504 GCA_044368955.1 Limnohabitans sp. | reverse complement strand
CATCAGGGTCATTGGGGCAGCACACGATGGGCTCTTTGATTTCGCTCAAATCGATCTCGATCACCTCGGTGTACTCGGCGTCTTTGTCGGCTTGCAACAGTTGCGGATTGGCCAACCATGCTTCCATGGCTTGGATGCGGCGGCCAATGGTGCGTGCATCGGCATAGCCTTGGGCGATCATGTTCTTGAGTAACACGATGTTGCTGTTGATGTACTCGATGACCGGCTCTTTGTTCAGGTGCACGGTGCAACCAGCGGCACTGCGCTCGGCAGAAGCGTCGGACAACTCAAAGGCTTGCTCTACCTTCAAATCGGGCAGGCCTTCGATTTCCAAAATGCGGCCCGAAAAAATATTTTTCTTGCCCTTTTTCTCGACGGTGAGCAGCCCTTTTTTGATCGCGTACAGCGGGATGGCATGCACCAAATCGCGCAGGGTGACACCGGGCTGCATCTGGCCTTTGAAGCGCACCAGCACGCTCTCGGGCATGTCCAAAGGCATCACGCCAGTGGCAGCGGCAAAAGCCACCAAACCCGAACCCGCTGGGAAACTGATGCCCACCGGGAAGCGGGTGTGGCTGTCGCCACCCGTGCCCACGGTGTCGGGCAAGAGCATGCGGTTGAGCCACGAGTGGATGATGCCGTCGCCGGGCTTCAAGCTGATGCCGCCACGGTTGCTGATGAACGAAGGCAGCTCATGGTGCATCTTCACGTCAACAGATTTGGGATAAGCCGCGGTGTGGCAAAACGATTGCATCACCAAATCGGCGCTGAAGCCCAAACACGCCAAATCTTTCAACTCATCGCGGGTCATGGGGCCAGTGGTGTCTTGCGAGCCCACCGAGGTCATGCGCGGTTCGCAATAGGTGCCGGGCAACACGCCCGTCCCTTCTGGCAAACCGCAGGCACGTCCCACCATTTTTTGCGCCAGCGTGAAACCTTTGCCGTGGCCTTTCGGAACAGCTGGCAAACGGAACAAGGTCGATGGCGGCAGACCCAAGGCTTCACGCGCTTTGGCGGTCAGGCCACGACCAATGATCAAGGGGATGCGACCACCGGCACGCACCTCGTCAAACAGCACATCGCTTTTCACGGTGAAGCTGGCGATTTCTTTGCCGTCTTTGAAAGCCTTGCCTTCGTAGGGTCGCAGCTCAACCACATCTCCCATGTTCATGTGGCTCACATCGAGCTCGATGGGCAATGCACCCGCGTCTTCCATGGTGTTGTAAAAAATCGGGGCAATTTTGCTGCCCAAACACACACCGCCAAAACGCTTGTTGGGCACAAACGGGATGTCTTCGCCAGTGAACCACAGCACGCTGTTGGTGGCCGATTTGCGGCTCGATCCGGTGCCCACCACGTCGCCCACATAGGCCACCAAATGACCGCGGGCGCGCAGGTCTTCGATGAACTTGATGGGGCCGCGCTTGCCGTCTTCTTCGGGGGTGATGCCGTCGCGCTTGTTCTTCAACATGGCCAAGGCGTGCAAAGGAATGTCAGGGCGGCTCCAGGCATCTGGCGCGGGTGACAAATCGTCGGTATTGGTCTCGCCCGTGACTTTGAGCACCGACAGCGTGATGCTTTGCGGCACTTCAGGTCGGCTGGTGAACCACTCGGCATCGGCCCACGATTGCACCACCGCTTTGGCCAGTGCATTGCCTTTGTCGGCTTTTTCTTTGACGTCGTGGAATTGGTCGAACATCAACAAGGTTTTTTTCAAACCTTCGGCGGCAATGGGAGCGCAGCTTGTGCTGTCGAGCAAATCAATCAGTGGCGTGAGGTTGTAACCACCCAGCATGGTGCCCAACAACTCGGTGGCTTTTTCGGGGCTGAGCAAGGCGCATTTTTCAGTGCCATGGGCCACTGCCGCCAAATAGCTGGCCTTGACCTTGGCCGCGTCGTCCACACCGGCGGGCACGCGGTGGGTGATGAGGTCCACCAACATGGCTTCTTCGCCCTTGGGTGGGTTTTTCAACAACTCGATGAGTTCGCCGGTTTGCTTGGCGCTCAAAGGCAGGGGAGGAATGCCCAAGGCAGCGCGTTCGGCCACATGGTCACGGTAGGTTTTCAACATCTCAAGCTCCAGAAAAAATTAACGGTCATTGAAATTGGCTTCGAGCAAATCGGTTCGCGCAGAGGCAGGGAGTTGCTGGAGAGCGGTTTTTTGCGCAGGGCTTTGACATTCGTCAGCTACCCGCTTGGATAAACGTGAATCCATCAACATGGATTTTTCTATGGTTTGAATCCACACAGCGCCAGTTCTCTTGTCTTCAAGTCGCACAGCACCCGAAGTTGTTGCGACAGGCGTCATTTGGTGAATGGTTTTATTGATTTTCAAAGTGAAACGGCCTGGCATGGCGTTGTCTGGCCACAGCATGATGGTTTGGCGGTTTTCGCAGACCAACCTGCCGGTATGCACCTTGGCAGCAATGGCCAAGACATCGGGAGAGGCCTCTTGTGCGCGAAGAACAGTGGAGACGAACATCAAACCCAATAATGCAAAAACGCTTGGTAAAAAATGTCGCATGTCGCTTCCTTTGTTCATGATTGGAAATACACCAAGGCATGCTCAGGCAAGGCTTGCCCCGTCGCATGTGCTCTTTCTAACACGGACCAAAAAAAGCGGTAACTGGCGCGGTCATGCAACTGACCGCCTTGTTGAATGGGAGCCCAGTCGGCGTCAACAGCCGCTTGCAAAATCTCAGCGGCTTGTTCAACCTCATCAGCTGAGGGTGAAAACGCCGCCAACAAGGGGCGTACTTGGCTTGGGTGAATGCTCCACATGCGGGTAAATCCAAACTCTTGAGCGGCGCGGCGAGCAGCGTTTTGCATCGCCTGCGCATCGTTGAATTCGGTGACCACGCAATGCGATGGGGTTTTGCCATGCGCGTGGCAAGCACTGGCAATCGCTAGCTTTGCGCGCATGACCAAGGGGTGGCTGAATTGACCCGCCACGCCCATGGCAGAGGCAGGTATGGCGCCACCATGGGCTGAGACAAAGTCCATCAAACCAAAACTCAAAGACTGAACGCGGGGGTGTGCAGCAATATCGAAAGCATTGTGCAGCGCCAGCGGTGACTCAATCAGGGCATGCAAAGGCAAATAGGCGCCACCCGCTGCATCAATCGATTGCTGTGCTTGCTCTATATCAGCCACCGTCTCCACTTTAGGCAACATGATGTGACGCCAGTGCGAGCTGGCTTGGCCGACCAATATAGCAAGGTCTTGCTCAAAAGCAGGGTGGTCCACTGGATGAACCCGCACAGCGACACGAGCCTCAGGACTGGCACTTGTTGCCAAACTGACCACCAATTCAGCGTGCTCCCTCTCGCCACCCACCGGTGCACCGTCTTCACAATCGAGGGTGACGTCCATGACGCATACACCAAACTCTTGGTGTAACTCCGCCTGCAACTGCAGACTTTTGCGCATACGCGCCTCTACCCCACTGTAATGGTCACACACAGGTAACACCATCGCGGCGGCTTGCGCACCCAGCAAGACCTCACGCGGATGTTTCATGTGTGTGTAAACCCGTCCTTGTTAAAGCAGATGCGCCACGCCAGCTTGCTCGTCGGTCAGCTCTTTGAGGGTTTTATCAATGCAGCTTTGGCTGAAAGCATCGATGGCCAAACCTTCCACCACTTTGTACTGACCGCCCTCACACGTGACTGGAAAACCAAACATCACATCTTTGGGGATGCCATACCAGCCTTGCGAGGGGATGCCCATGGTGACCCATTGGCCGTGGGTGCCCAGTGCCCAATCACGCATATGGTCGATCGCTGCGTTAGCAGCGGAGGCCGCAGAAGACAGGCCACGCGCTTCAATGATGGCCGCTCCACGTTTGCCGACGGTGGGCAAAAACACGGTTTCGTTCCAGACATGGTCGTTGATCATGTCTTTCACCGATGCGCCATCGATGGTGGCAAAGCGGTAATCAGCGTACATGGTGGGTGAATGGTTGCCCCACACGCAAAGCTTGTGGATGCTGGCCACTGGCTTGCCGGTTTTGGCGGCTATTTGGCTCAAGGCACGGTTGTGGTCCAAGCGCAGCATGGCGGTGAAGTTGCCGGGCTTTAGGTCAGGGGCAGACTTCATGGCGATGTAAGCGTTGGTATTGGCGGGGTTGCCCACCACCAGTACTTTGACGTTGCGTGAAGCCACAGCGTTCAAGGCCTTACCTTGCGCAGTGAAGATCGCGCCATTGATGGCCAACAACTCTGCACGCTCCATGCCTGGGCCACGCGGACGTGAACCCACCAGCAAAGCGTAATCGGTGTCTTTGAAAGCCGTCATGGGGTCGGCATGGGCCTCCATACCGGCCAACAAGGGGAAAGCGCAATCTTCCAACTCCATCATCACGCCTTTGAGCGCTTTTTGTGCTTTTTCGTCGGGAATCTCAAGCAGTTGCAAGATCACAGGTTGGTCTTTGCCCAGCATTTCGCCAGAGGCGATACGGAACAACAAGGCGTAGCCAATTTGGCCTGCAGCGCCTGTGACGGCAACGCGAACGGGGGGTTTACTCATGACAATCTCCGAGACAAATTAAAACAAAAATATGCAAATTCAAAGGCATTAACGGCAAGACATGTGTCTTATAGAAGATATGATAACGTCTAGATTCCCTTATTTCCTGACAAGCCCCCTTCCCTCGCGCCATGAGCACTGAAACAAGCCTCGCTCCCTCTGCACCTGTTGCAGGGAATGCGCCTGCCTTCAGTCCACTTTATCAGCAGATCAAGGCACTGGTTTTGCAAAGCCTGCAAAGTGGTGAGTGGAAGCCGGGGGAGCCTATTCCTAGCGAGTTCGAATTGGCGGCCCGCTACAAAGTCAGCCAAGGCACGGTGCGCAAAGCCATTGACGAATTGGCGCAAGACAATTTGCTGGTACGTCGCCAAGGCAAGGGCACTTTTGTGGCCACCCACGCCGAACAACAAGTCCAGTACCGTTTTTTAAAGCTCAAACCCGACCAAGGCGACCTGAACAGCCAAGGACCGGCACAGCGGTTCATCATCGACTGCAAACGCACCAGAGCCAACAACGATGTGGCCAAAGCTTTGCGTCTGCGCGGCGGCGATGCTGTGTTGCAACTCCGAAGGGTGCTGTCTTTTGGGGGCATTCCCACGATTTTGGAAGATATTTGGCTGCCAGGTGGTCCCTTCAAAGGTTTGACCGCTGAACGGTTAAGCGCAGACCAAGGCCCCATGTACGCTTTGTTTGAAACCGAATTTGGCATCCGCATGGTGCGAGCGCAAGAGCGCTTAAGAGCTGTCAACCCCAGCGACGAAGAGGCGAAGTTACTGAAGATTGAAAAGTACATGCCCTTGTTGAGCGTGGAGCGATTGGCCTTCACCTACCACGACACACCCATGGAATGGCGCCGCGGCATTTACCGAACCGACACCCACTATTACGACAATGAATTGAACTGAATCCCCTTAGCAGACTCTGTTGGCTGTCATTTTTGTGCATTGCAATAGAATGAAAATCAATAAGTCCTGAAACCTTAGCCCAGATGTTTAAAAGCGAATTACCGAAAGCCAGAAAGCTCAACCAATGACAGACCCCGTCCACAACAGGCCTGAATTCCGCAATATCAATGCGTTTGCGGACTTGCCCACCTACCGCTTACCCGCTGCTGGTTGGGTATCCATCTTGCACCGTGTCAGTGGCGCACTCATGTTTTTGCTGTTGCCCTTCATCATCTGGATGTTTGATAAGTCGATTTCCTCTGAAATTTCATTTGCCAAGTTCAAAGCAGCTTTCAATGTGGGCATTGGCATTTACCCTGCGTGGTTTATCAGTTTGGTGACTTTGGCCCTGATCTGGGCCTATTTGCATCACTTGATTGCGGGTTTGCGCCATTTGTACATGGACGCGACCCATAGCGTTGACAAAGCATTCAGCCGCAGCAGCGCTGTCTTCACTTTGGTACTCAGCCTGGGTTTGACTGTGCTGTTGGGTGCCAAGCTGTTTAGCGTTTATTGATCATTCAGGAATACATACGATGACAGATTCAATAGCAACAAAGCGCGTGGTGGTTGGTGCGCACTATGGTTTGCGCGACTGGTTAGCCCAACGCATCACGGCGGCCTTGATGGCCTTGTTCACACTGTTGGTGTTGGTGCAAGTCATCTTCACCCGTGGCGAGATTGGCTATGACACCTGGGCTGGCATCTTCAACCCACAGTGGATGCGTGCCTTGACGTTCACTGTTATTTTGGCCCTCACCTACCACGTGTGGGTGGGTATGCGCGACATCTGGATGGACTACATCAAGCCGGTCGGCATACGTTTGGGCCTGCAAATTTTCACCATGGTTTGGTTGCTGTCTTGCATGGGCTGGGCGGTTCAGGTTCTTTGGAGACTTTGATTGATGACACGCTCTTCTCTTCCCCGTCGCCGCTTTGATGTGGTCATCGTCGGTGCCGGCGGCTCTGGCATGCGTGCCTCGCTGCAACTTTCTCGCGCTGGCCTGAATGTGGCCGTGCTGTCCAAAGTATTCCCCACCCGCTCACACACGGTGGCGGCACAGGGTGGTATTGGTGCAGCCCTTGGCAATATGTCTGAAGACAACTGGCATTTCCACTTTTACGACACCGTCAAAGGCTCGGATTGGCTGGGCGACCAAGACGCTATCGAATACATGTGCCGCGAGGCACCCAAAGTGGTGTACGAGTTGGAACACATGGGCATGCCGTTTGACCGCAACGCCGATGGCACGATTTACCAACGCCCTTTTGGGGGACATACCGCCAACTATGGCGAAAAATCTGTTCAACGCGCCTGTGCTTCAGCGGACCGAACCGGCCATGCCATGCTGCACACGCTTTACCAGCAAAACATACAGTCCCACACCAACTTCTTTGTCGAGTGGATGGCACAAGACATCATCCGAGACGCCGAGGGCGATGTCGTAGGCGTCACCGCGCTAGAGATGGAAACCGGCGACGTGCATATTTTGGAAGCCAAAACTGTGTTGCTCGCCACCGGTGGCGCAGGCCGCATCTTTGCGGCTTCGACCAATGCTTTCATCAACACCGGCGACGGTTTGGGCATGGCGGCACGTGCTGGCATTCCGCTGGAAGACATGGAGTTTTGGCAGTTCCACCCCACTGGTGTGGCCGGCGCTGGCGTGCTCTTGACCGAGGGTTGCCGAGGCGAAGGCGCGATTTTGCTCAACAGCAACGGCGAGCGTTTCATGGAGCGTTATGCGCCCACCTTGAAAGACTTGGCACCGCGTGACTTTGTGTCGCGTTGCATGGACCAAGAAATCAAAGAGGGCCGCGGGTGCGGCCCGAACAAAGATTACGTGAACTTGAAACTCGATCACCTCGGTGCCGAGACCATCATGAAACGCTTGCCCTCGGTGTACGAGATTGGCCACAACTTTGCCAACGTCGACATCACCAAAGAGCCCATCCCCGTGGTGCCCACCATCCACTACCAAATGGGCGGCATCCCCACCAACATCCATGGCCAAGTGGTCACCCAATCCGCCACC
>JBILIR010000063.1:0-7538 GCA_044368955.1 Limnohabitans sp. | reverse complement strand
CTTGCCTTTGCCACAATTGATGGCATGGCTTGACCGCACTGGACCACCAGTCCAGGGTTGGCAAATCAACGCACAAGCCTTGAAGTCAGGTCGCCGTGTGCTGGCAGATCGACAACAACCTTTGCCCGCTTTGCAATTGATTGTGCTGCTAGACCCCAACCCCTGAAGCTCGTTTGATGCCATGAAGTCCTTGCACCATGTCCCCGCGCCAGGCAAATTGAATTTGTTTTTGCACGTCACCGGCCGTCGTAACGATGGCTATCACTTGCTCCAATCGACTTTCATGCTGATCGACTGGTGGGATGTGCTGCACTTTGACCTGCGAGAAGATGGTCAACTTTTGCGCCAAGACCTTGGGCCGTCGCTGCCAGCACTTGACCTGAGCTTGCAAGCCGCACATGCCTTGCAACAAGCCAGTGGCACCTCGTTGGGCGCACTGATCCGTGTGCAAAAAAATCTGCCCGCCGAAGCGGGTTTGGGCGGCGGATCCTCAGACGCAGCAACCACCTTGCTGGCTTTGAACCGGCTTTGGGGGCTGAACTGGCCGCTCTCACGCTTGCTACCCTTGGGACAAGAACTGGGCGCAGATGTGCCATTTTTTTTAGGCGGTCGTAACGCTTGGGTGCAAGGCATTGGCGAGCAACTGCAACCTATTGAATTGCCACCCGCGCGATTTGTGGTGCTCAAACCTCAACAGGGACTGTCTACCGCTATGATTTTTCAAGACCCAACGCTGGTTCGAGATTCTCAGCCTGCTACAATGCTCGACTTTGCTGCACAGCCTTACGCTTTCGGGCGCAATGACTTGCAAGCTGTCGCCCAAAGGCTGTGTCCCGAGGTCAACCAAGCCCTCAAATGGCTGGAAAACCAAAGTTTGCAACCAAGGATGACAGGTTCAGGTAGTGCGGTGTTTGCCAAAATCGAGCCTTCGACGGTGTTAGCCCACCCCCCCGAAGGATGGACTTGGCGGATTTGCAGCAATTTGGAGGTTCATCCTTTGCACCGATGGGTCTCCTGCGACGATTAGCTGGAAGCGTGTTGAAAGACAAGTTTCCCGTGTAGGGGAGTCGCCAAGTTGGTTAAGGCACTGGATTTTGATTCCAGCATGCGAAGGTTCGAATCCTTCTTCCCCTGCCACCTTTTTTGCACTTCGCCAGAAGTGACGTTCAGCGGCATTTCTGCAGATTTGCTGGCTGACTGTCCTTCTTTTTGTCCCAAACTCAAGTCAGCCATGTCAAACGCTCCCTCCGATTTCATGGTCTTCACCGGCAACGCCAACCCTGTCTTGGCTGCCGAAATCGCAGAGCACCTGGGCATCAAGCTCGGCGCGGCTCAGGTGGGTCGTTTCTCCGACGGTGAAGTTACCGTCGAAATCAACCAAAACGTGCGTGCTCGCGATGTGTTTGTGGTGCAGTCCACCTGCTACCCCACCAATGAAAATCTGATGGAATTGCTGATCATGGTCGACGCCTTAAAGCGTGCCTCGGCCGAACGCATCAGCGCTGTCATCCCCTATTTCGGTTACGCCCGTCAAGACCGTCGCCCCCGTTCCTCGCGTGTGCCCATTTCCGCCAAGATCGTGGCTGATTTGCTGCAAACCGTGGGTGTCGCGCGGGTGCTGACCATGGACTTGCATGCCGACCAAATCCAAGGTTTTTTCGATATCCCTGTAGACAATATTTACGCTTCCCCTGTGCTGCTGGGCGATTTGCGTTTGCAAAATTACGACGACCTGATTGTGGTCTCCCCTGATGTGGGCGGTGTGGTCAGGGCACGCGCTTTGGCCAAGCAACTGGATTGCGATTTGGCCATCATTGACAAACGCCGACCCAGGGCCAATGTGTCCGAGGTGATGCACGTGATTGGCGACATTGAAGACCGCAACTGCGTGGTCATGGACGACATGATTGACACCGCAGGTACCTTGCTCAAAGCTGCCGAAGTGCTCAAGTTGCGTGGTGCCAAAAAAGTCTACGCCTACTGCACCCACCCCATTTTTTCTGGCCCTGCCATTCAACGCATCAGCGAAGGCGCGGCTTTGGATGAAGTTGTGGTCACCAACACTATTCCGCTCAACGCGCAAGCATTGGCATGTTCCAAAATTCGCCAACTCTCGGTGGCACCACTGATCGCAGAAACGATTCAGCGCATCGCCAAAGGAGAGTCGGTCATGAGTTTGTTCTCTGATCAGGATCAGCTTTTTTAAGCTTGAACCCTGTCAGGAAACAACACAGCGGGACTGTTCGCAGTCCTTTTTAAAACCGAAGTCACACTGGTCGCGGTGGACTTCATCAGGAGAAGAAAATGAAATTTGTCGCTTTTGAGCGCTCTAAGCAGGGTACGGGTGCGAGCCGCCGTCTGCGCATCACCGGTCGCACACCCGGTATCGTTTATGGTGGCAAGGCGCATCAGCCTCAGTCTATCGAACTCGACCACAATGCACTGTGGCATGCACTGAAAAAAGAGTCTTTCCACGCCACCATCCTCGAGATGGAATTGGCTGGCAAAACCTCCAAAGTGTTGCTGCGCGACGTTCAGTACCACCCCTTCAAACAACTTGTGCTGCACATTGATTTCCAACGCGTAGAAGTCGATACTGTGTTGCACATGAAAGTGCCATTGCACTACAGCGGCCAAGAAAATTCGCCCGCCGTCAAAGCAGATGCTTGTTTGGTCAATCCTGTCATCAACGAGTTGGAAATCACTTGCTTGCCAGCAGACTTACCTGAATTCATCGCTGTCGATTTGAGTGACTTGAAAAAAGGTCATTCACTGCACGTCAATGACATCAGCTTGCCCAAAGGCGTCAAAGCGGTGGTTCACGGCAAAAACAACCCCGTGTTGGTGAGCGTGGTGTCCGTTGCTGAAGAAGTTGCCCCTGAAGCAGCCGCACCTGCTGCCGCACCTGCTAAAGGCAAAGGCAAGAAGTAATCTTTGGCGCTGCAAATGCAGCCCAATGGTTCAAGGCCCGCTTCATGCGGGCTTTTTTTCGCCATTGCGAGGCCAAAGGCCGAAGCAATCCCTGTGTAGGTGCGAGTCCCAGGTTCGGCCTCGCCTCCATGCTGACACAACGTCGACTGCGGCCGACCTTCGACCCGCACCTTAAGAGATAAAAAGCGACAGTGGTGCTGATAGCCTTCAAGGCGTGGCATGGTTGAGGGCTGCTCGCTGTCCGATAGTGTGGGTCGGGCCGACTCGAAAAGTGGCGGGTCAGCGGGAGATGGCTTCCCGCCACGTAGCTACGCTCCTCGCGGCTAAAGGCCGCTCGCCATGACGGGAGTTTGCTTCGGCGCAAGCGCCTCGCAATGACTGGAGGTTGCTTTGGCGCAAGCGCCTCGCAATGACGGATGGGGTCTCGGGATGACGGGTAGATAATTCCTGCATGATCAAACTGTTTGTCGGCTTGGGTAACCCGGGCGCGGAATACGAGCACACCCGCCATAACGCCGGGTTTTGGTGGATAGACCAACTGGCGCTGCAACTGAAGGTGCAGCTGCAGCCAGAGAAAAATTACCACGGCTGGGTGGCGCGAACCACGCTGCAAGGCGAAACCATTTGGCTCTTGAAGCCTGCCACCTTCATGAACTTATCGGGCAAATCGGTAGCGGCTTTGGCAAAGTTTTACAAAATTGCGCCAGAGCAAATGCTGGTCGCTCACGACGAGCTAGACCTGGTGCCAGGGGATGCCAAGCTCAAATTCGGTGGCGGCCATGCCGGCCACAACGGTCTGCGCGATATCCATGCCCAAATGGGCACAGACGCCTACTGGCGCTTGCGCTTAGGCATTGGCCACCCCGGTGTCAAGTCGGAAGTGGTTCACTGGGTTTTGAAGAAACCTGCACCTGAGCAGCGAATATTGATTGACACTTCCATCGACCGCAGCCTGCAAGCCTTAGCCTTTCTGGTAAGCGGCGAGATGGAAAAAGCCATGCAAGTGGTGCACACCAGCAAACCGCCCAGACCCAAACCGCCACGTCCGGCGGCGGCCTCTCCTTTAAAGGAAGGCGATTCGCATGAAAAACAAACTCCCCCTGTTGACCCCGCTTCTGGGTCTGACACTGTTTAGCCTCATCCTGGCTAGCTCTCCTGCCCTACACGCCAAACCCAAAGAAAAACCTGCACTGCTTTGCGAAAACGATGGGCAGATGAAGCCTTGCGAGGACTCGCAATCGGACAAGGTGGCTGACAAAGCCAAACCGCGAGCGTTCAAGGCGCAAGCCAGCGATGGTGTGACAGCCAAAGCCAAGACCAAAAAGAAAAAAGCCAAGGTGAAGAAGCCGCGCAAACCAGCAGCGGCTGAATAAGGCTTAAGCGCTTGGCGCCGCTTGACCCACCAAGCTGCGGTATTTGGCCCACAGCGTGTCTTGGCTCTCGACATGCTGTGGATCGACCGGAATACACGCCACGGGACATACTTGGACACACTGCGGTTCGTCGTAATGACCTACGCATTCGGTGCATTTGGCGGGGTTGATTTGGTAAATCTGCACGCCCATGAAGATCGCGTTATTGGGGCACTCGGGTTCACACACATCGCAGTTGATGCACTCGTCGGTGATCATCAAAGCCATGGTGGGTTCAAGCGCCTTTTTTGAGCAGCATGAAGCGCAGCACGCTGGGTGAGACAAACTGGGTGACATCGCCGCCCAAACTGTTGACCTCACGCACCAAGGTGCTGGAGATGCACTGGTACACATCCAGCGTATTCAAAAATACGGTGTCTATCTTGGGCGCCAAGCGGCGGTTCATGCCTGCCAACTGAAATTCGTAATCGAAGTCGGTCATAGAGCGAATGCCGCGCACCATGGTGGTAGCGCCAAGGCTTGCAGCAAAGTCAATCACCAAGCCATCAAAGGTTTTAACCTGCACATTGGTGCAATCTTTCAAAGCTTCACGGGTGAGGCTTAAACGCTCCTCCAAGGTGAACATGGTTTTTTTATGGTGAGCACTGGCCACCGCCACCACCACTTGGTCGAACATGCGAGCGGCACGACGAACAATGTCCTCGTGACCCAAGGTGATGGGGTCAAAGGTTCCGGGGTACAGGGCAATGACTTGGGCGGACATACGCGCTCCTAGCGACAAACAGGTCGAGGCATTATGCCGCTGGCTGCAACAAGTGGGCGTGCACAGCGCCAGCCTTCAAATGCTTAACCACGCGCAAGCCCCAAGCGCTGACATCGTCATCGCCCCATGCCTTGGCGGCTTCAAGGTAAATCTGCCCAGAAGGTTTGATGCAAGCGGCCGCAGCAGCCAAGGCCATCGGGTACTGAGGAAAGTCGTAAGGAGGATCTAAAAACACCAAATCCAAACTTTGCGGCGCTTGTTGCCTCAAGGTCGATAAGCCATCCCCGCGTACCAAGCGAAGTTGCTTGGCACCCAGCTTGTCCTGACTTTTGGCCATGGCCTCTATGCACAAGGCTTGGCTGTCGCACAGCAGCACGCTGGCAGCACCCCGCGACGCAGCTTCAAAGCCTAGCGCACCGGTACCTGCAAATGCGTCCACGCAACGCCAGCCGGTTAAATCTTGGCCTAACCAATTGAACAAGGTTTCGCGTACCCTGTCGGGCGTGGGGCGCAAATCCACGTTGCGCGGCAGCGGCAGTTTGCTGCGCTTCCACTCGCCACCAATGATGCGCACCTCACCTGGCTTCAAGGCTTGGCACCCAAAATAACCGTCACCATGCGCTCGGGTTGCAAGTTACGGGCAAACGCTTGCTGTATTTGGGTCGCCGTGATTTTGTCAATTTCAGCAGACCAAGTGTCCAAGTAGTCCAGCGGTAAATCAAACCATGCGATGTTACTGAGGTTGTCCAACAATTTGCGGTTGCTGTCCAAGCGCAGGGCAAAGCCACCGATCATGAAGTCCTTGGCCGCTTGTACCTCTTGCTCGGTGGGACCGTTGCGCACAAAGTCATTCAACACATCCGTGGCCACTTGGACCGCTTGAGCGGCTTGGTCAGGGCGGGTTTGCAAACCCACGGCGAAAGCACCGGCGTGTTGGCTGGGCGAAAAATAGCTGTAAACGCTGTAGCTCAAGCCGCGTTTTTCACGCACTTGGTCTGTCAGGCGCGACACAAAACCACCGCCCCCCAAAACATAGTTGCCAAGCGTCAAGGCAAAGAAATCAGGATTTTGGCGGGCAATGCCTGGCTGGCCGATGAAGACATGGGCTTGGGCAGATTCAAAGGGGATATTCAAATTGGCCGGTGCTTTCAAAGGAGACACCTCGGCCACCTTGGGTAACACAGGACAGGCAGTGTGGCGTGGCAAGCCGCTGAGCAACTGGTTCAATAAACGCTCGGTTTGCGCACGGTTGACGGCCCCCACTATGCTGATCTTGGCTTGGCACAGCAGAAGGTGACGCGACACAAACTGCGCCATGGCCGCGGTATCGATGCGGCGCAAACTGGCCTCGTCAATCTCTGCGCCATAGGGATGGTCGCCAAACACCGCTTGATTGAATGCCTTGGTCGCTTGTGTAGCCGGTTTGGTATAGGATTCGCGGATGGAGGCCACCCAACGCTCACGCTCGCTTTGCCAGACATCGCCAGGGAAACTGGGTGCGGCCAACTGTCTTGCCGCCAAAGCCACAGCGGCATCAAGCAACTCGGGGCGGGTGAGGCTGCGCAAAGAAAAACTCATGCGGTCAATGCCGGCATTGGCGTTGACCATGGCGCCCAAATCGGCCCATTCTTCGCCTAACTGGTTTTCATCCATGGCAGGCTGGCCTTGAGAAGCCTTGATGCCCTTGCCCATCATGCGGGCCGTCGCAACGGCCAAACCTGTCTGACCGGCAGGATCGCGACGGGCACCCGCGTCAAATTCGATTTCCACATCCACCATAGGAATACCGGGCGCTTCCACCAGATACACCTTCGCTCCAGTGGGCATGGTCCAGTGTTGAATAGGAATACCTGCCCATGCAGCCATGGGTAAAAGCCATAAAGCCAGCCATGCAAAGCGTTTCATCGTGCACCCTCCCCGTGGCGAGCACCAACGCTTGGTTTTCGCGGAAATGCCCGAGCGCCTGCTTGGGGCAGCAAGGTCGCTACTGTTAAGGTGTCATCGCCAAAATATTTGGCAGCCACCGCTTGCACATGGGCGGGCGTGATGGTGTTCAAGCTCTCCAGCAAACGCTCAGCACTGTCCAAAGGCATGCCTTCAATCCAGCTGCCGCCCAACTCACGGGCTTGGTTGAAGATGGAGTCACGCTGGTAGACATTGGAAGCCATCCACTGCGCTTTGACGCGGCGCATCTCGGCTTCGCTCACACCTTCTTTGGCAATTTTGGTAATTTGGGCTCGCAAAGCCGCTTCGAGTTGCTCGGGGGTTTTGCCTTTGGCAGGCACCGCGTCGAGCATGAACACCTGAGGACCACGGCCACTCATGGTGTTAGAGGCACCTGCGCGGTCGGCCAAGCGGCCCTCGCCTTGCGCCAAAGCGCGGTCCAGGCGTGCACCGTTGTAGCCATCCAAAACAGCGGCTAACAGCGTCAGCGCCAGTGCGTCGCGGTTGTCGTCAGTGGCTTCAAAGCC
>JBILIR010000061.1:0-7574 GCA_044368955.1 Limnohabitans sp. | reverse complement strand
TAAGAAAACTCGATGTGGCCATGGACAAGGTTAACCAAACCCGTGCAACCATGGGCGCGGTGATGAACCGCCTAGACCACGTCATCAACAACTTGACGAATGTGTCGATGAATTTGTCTGCTTCACGCAGTCAAATCGAAGACTCAGATTACGCATCTGCTTCCACCGAATTGGCCAAGACACAGATCATGCAACAGGCCGCTACCGCGGTGCTGGCGCAAGCCAACACCAGCCAGCAGTCTGTCTTGAAACTGTTGCAAGGCTGATCGAGAGGCTGATTCAGTTCAGTCCAATACGCCATGAATAACGGCATACCTTCCCCCCATCTGTCTGGTTCTCAAAGACCAGATTGCTGGAAGTGTGCCCACTTCATGGTGAGTTGGGACCCCGCTAAGCCCTATGCCTGTCGCTTGATGGGTTTCAAGAGCAGGGTTTTGCCTGCGATTGAGGTCTTTCGAACCGATGGCAATCCCTGTCGGGGCTTTCACAGCAAGCCACCTATGGCACCTGCTGCAGAAGCCACGCCATCGCTGCGTGCAGCGGTGGTGAGCAAGGTCAAGCCGCGTACACATTCCAATAACGTCTGGGAAGCCTGAGCCCCATTCGCTTTTCGTGTCGACTTTTCGTCGAACACATGAAAATACAAAACTTTAAGTACTCGTATATTTATATTTATGAATCACTAAGAACTTAAATAAATACGTGGCACACGTATTGCTTGAAGTAATGACCATTGACTTCAGGCTGTTCAAAGTGAATCTATCTACTGGCAAATTAATCAAAGCTGTTTGGCTGGACCCGTTCAGTCAGCTGGTCGATGCCGATCGAGAGAAGCTTACAAGCGCACACATCGAACCACAGCAGGTCTCGACCGTGGGCGAATTGAACTTGGCCCTTCGCAAAGCGCATGTGCTGGTCATTCGGCTGGGTGACAGCGCTGACTTGCTCAAAGAAGTCCTGACCTTGATTGCTCAACTCGGCTGCGCCGTCCCCGTGGTGTGCCGTGTAGAGCGTCGTCGCATGGAAGTCGCCGTTGACGCCATGCGCTTGGGTGCACTGCATGTGCTGCCCTGCGACGAATGGGATACCGCTTGCTGGCGTGTCGCGGTGGACGGTTTGTTCTCCGCTGAAGTCAAAAGCAAAAGCTATGTGTTTGTCGACCCCATCAGCCAGCACCTGTTGGCCTTGGCCCAACGCGTGGCACAAACCGAAGTTGCCGCCTTGTTGGTAGGTCCTACAGGTGCGGGTAAAGAAGTCTTGGCCCGTGTGCTGCATGAATCTTCCCTGCGAGCCAAAGGCCCGTTTGTGGCGATGAACTGCGCAGCCTTGCCCGAGCATTTGATTGAAGACATGTTATTCGGCCACGAGAAGGGCGCTTTCACTGGCGCACACAAAGAACACAAAGGTTTGTTCGAGCAAGCCCAAGGCGGCACAGTTTTCCTTGATGAAATCGGTGAAATGCCCATTCAGCTGCAAGCCAAACTGTTGCGCGTTTTGCAAGAGAAAAAACTCAACCGCTTGGGCAGTGAAACCTCCATCGATTTAGATGTTCGAGTCATTGCTGCCACCAACAAAGATTTGCGCCAAGCCATTCAGAACCGCGAATTCCGCGAAGACTTGTATTTCCGTATCAGCACTTTCCGTTTGCGTATTCAGCCTCTGAAAGAGCGTCCAGGAGATATCTTGCCCTTGGTGTCGCAGTCACTGACACGCCATGCCATAGGTACCGTCCCTTTGTCGGTGAATGTGGAAGCGCAACAAATGTTGCTGCAATACCCATGGCCTGGCAATGTGCGTGAACTTGAAAACGTGGTGCAACGTGCTGTGGTCTTGTGTACCGGTCGTGTCATCACACCGGCGCACCTGATGTTTGACGAAGCCCAAACCATGGACATGACTGATTTGCCACTGGCTGCTTTGGTCGCCCCTGCCAATGACCGTCCTTTGTGGTCTGTGCCCGTTGAGGCACAGCCAATCCCAGCCGTGGTGTTGACAGCACCAGCAACAACGCCCCTTGAGCATCTTCCTGTGGAAGCGGTGGTTAACCATCCTTCGCCGGACAGCTTCATGGCGCCGCCCAGCAGCGATAGCTTGTTGCCAAGCGATTTGTTCTCCGCTGTCAAAAGCAGTGAGCACCAAGTGATCTTGGCCGCTTTGCAAGCCACTGAAAGCCGTCTCGAAGCTGCCAAGAAATTGGGTATCAGCCCTCGCACCCTGCGCTACAAACTGGCGCAGTTGCGCGAGCGTGGCATGGAATTGTCTTTTGTTGATTGATTGAGGAGCACATACCATGATCGATCGAATTTCCGCCGGTAGTGTCAACAGCATGATGGAAACCATTCGCGCCTACCAAAACAAGGCGACCAATGGCGCTGAGCAACTCGACATCAAGCCGCCAGTCACCCAAGACATTCAGGCACCCAAAACAGAGCTGCCCAATTTCACCGACTCGGTGAAAAACCTGCTCTCCAAAGTCAATGAAGTTCAGCTCAAGTCCAGTTCGTTGCAAGAAGCCTATCAACGTGGCGAAGACGTTCCTTTGACCGATGTGGTCTTGGGAATGCAGAAATCATCCTTGGCATTTGAAGCGACCTTGCAGGTACGCAACAAAGTGCTCAAGGCCTATGAAGAAATCATGAACATGCCGGTTTAAACCTTTAAGAGATCAACATGGCCACCGCAAGCGCAACACTCAATTCCCCGCTGGGCACCAGCAACAACGCATTGACCACCACCGATGGGTCCTCTACAGGCTCTTCCATGGTGACAAGCGGCACACCACTTCGCAGCACCGACCTGGCACGCTCTGCAGCCAATACAGCGCTCAGCGACCCCATGGGCATGGTGCGCGATTTGGTGCGACAGCCCACAGTGAAAAAAGCCTTACCCATCATCGTTATCTTGATGGTGGTGGCGGCTTTCGGTTTGGCCTCGATGTCGATGAAGACGCCCAGCTACCGTCCTTTGACCATGATGCTGCCCGAGAACGATAAGCAGTTGGCGATTGAAACCTTAAAAGCAGGTAGCTTTGATCCTCAGGTTGATAACAACACCGGCCAAATCATGGTGCCTGGTGACAAATACCAAGAGGCCCGCATGTTGCTGGCCTCCAAAGGCTTGCCCCGAACTGAAGCCCAAGGCATGGACACCCTGAAAGACATGCCCGCCATGACCACCAGCCAGTTCATGGAACAGGTTCGCTACAACAACGCCATGGAACAAGAGTTGGCGAAAACCATCTCTCAAATTGCCGGTATTCGCAGCGCCCGTGTGCATTTGGCGGCGCCTAAGCAAAGTGTGTTTGTGCGTGACCGTGTGCCTACCAAGGCCTCTGTCATCATCACCCGCGCACCTGGCAAGCAAGTCTCTTCTGCCAATGTGCAAGCCATCATTTCATTGGTGGCGTCCAGCGTGCCTTATTTGGCCCCTGAAAACGTATCGGTGGTGGACAACTACGGCACTTTGATGAACGAGATGTTGGGTGAAGCGCCTTTGGGCCTCACCGGCGCACAGTTGCAACAAAAGCAACAAATGGAAGACCTCTACCGCACACGCTTGATTCAGCTGTTGGCACCCATCGTGGGTGAGGCCAATGTCAGCGCTCAGGTGAGCTTGCAATTGGATTTCACCCAAGAAGAAATCACCACGGAAGACTTTGACCAGCGTGACAAGGGTCCTAAGACACGTTCTGAGTTGTATGTGGAAGACCGCAATTCATTCAAAGATGCGATTGGTGTGCCAGGCTCGCTTTCCAACACGCCTCCCAACCCCCCGCAAAACCCTGCTTCCTCAGAAACCGCCGTGGCTGATCCCAACAAAGGTGTGAGCGAAAAAGGTGTGCAAGTGGTTGCGCGTTCAACCAAAAACTATGAACTCGACCGCGCGGTTCGCCACACCAAGACTGCCATGGGCAATGTCCAGAAGCTGGGTGTGGGTGTGCTGATCAACGAGCGTCCCATTCCTGCTGGCACCAAGGTGGAAAAACCCGCCGATGGTTCTGCTGCACCCACCACCATTCCCTACACACAAGAAGAGCTCGATCGCTTGAACCAGTTGGTACGTGGCGCTGTTGGCTTTAATGACAAGCGCGGCGACGTGGTCACTGTGGTGGCCACACGCTTTGAGCCACCTGTCGACCCTGATGCTGTGCCTTGGTACAAAGACGAATCTTTGGCTTCCTTGGCCAACAGCGGCGTGGTTGCTTTGTTGTTTATTACTTTCTTGTTATTCGTGGTGAGCCCCATGATCAAGAAACTCAACAAACCCGAAGTTGATCCTGCTGCCTTGGCTGCTGCTGCACTCGCTGCTGCCTCTGCCGAAGCTGCCAGTGCAGAAAAAATGCGCACTGAACGCATCGCTAACGCTGAGGCTGAAGCCGCGGTACGTGCCACTCAGGAACGTGCAGCCCGTGAAGAGGCTGAAGAAAAGATTCGCAAAGCCAAAGAAGAAGAACTCATGCAGCTGCAAATGGCCGAAGAAGCCTCTGCTGCAGAATCTGTGCGCATGGCCGAAGAGGAAGCTGCCCGCGAAGCCGAACGCCTCGCTGCTGCCAGCGAAGAACCCGAAGGACCTACCGATGTGGAATTGGCCGAAGGTGAAAGCTTGGAAGACCTCAAAGCACGCATGGGCAACCTCAAACCCAAGAAGCAAGCAATACCCGCCGATTTGCTTAACAATGCCAACTCGTATGACGATAAAGTCGCCTTGATCCGCATGATCGTGGCTGACAACTCCGGCCGCGTGGCAGGTGTCATGCGCGGCATGATCGAATCTTGATGCAAACCTTGATGAAGATTAAGGAACCAAGGAAAAAACATGGCTGATAAAGATACGATTCAATGGACCCCTGAGCTGCGCACCGAGATGGCAGCAATGACCTCCACCCAACGCGCTGCGGTGCTGATGCTTTTGCTTGGCGAAGAACAAGCTGCAGAGATTGTGAAATACCTCAGTCCCAAGGAAGTACAGGCCTTGGGCGCTGCCATGGTGCAGGCATCAAGCTTGTCGCAAAACGCGGTGAATGTGGTGCTCGACCAGTTCGTCGATATGCTGAAAAAACAAAACAGCGTGGGACTGGGCGGCTCGGACTATGTGGACAAGGTCATGCGCTTGGCGCTGGGTGACGATAAGGCGAATTCAGTGCTCAACCGCATCATGCCGGGACAGGGCACCAAAGGCTTGGACATTCTCAGCTGGATGGACCCTAGATCCATTGCCGAAATGATCCGCACCGAGCATCCTCAGGTGATTGCGATTATTTTGTCTTTACTTGAAACCAATGTGGCTGCTGACGTGTTGGTGTATTTGCCCCCCGAAGTTCGCCCCGAAGCCATTCAACGTGTCGCCAGCATGGACACCGTTCAACCTTCTGCCATGGCAGAGCTTGAGCAAATCATGAAGCAACAGTTTGCCAAAAACTCCTCGTCAAAGTCATCCAGCTTTGGCGGTATCAAGGCTGCTGCAGACATCATGAACAAAACCAAAACCGATTTGGAGCGTTCGGTCATGGACGGCTTGGAAGAAATCGATGTCGATTTGATGATGAAAATCCAAGACCAGATGTTCACGTTCGATAACTTGGCAACCGTGGACAACAAAGGCATTCAAGTGCTGATGCGCAATGTGGAGCCCGAACAACTCATGGTGGCACTCAAAGGCGCACCCGAAGAAGTGCTGGCACGTTTCATGGACAACATGTCCGAGCGTGCACGCGGTATGTTCAAGGATGACATGGACGCCCGTGGACCTGTGCGTGTCGCCGACGTGGAAGACGCGCAAAAGAAAATCATGCGTTTGGCTCGCAAGTTGTCCGATTCTGGTGAATTGATCTTGGGCGGGGCTGATTTTGTTTAAACCTGAAGCGCATCAACCCGTCGCCAGGCATTGGCTGCACGACACATGGCTGCACTCGTCAGACAAACTGGCGGCGCAGTTCGGTGAAGTCGATTGGGCGCAATTGCCCAAGCTCGACTATGCATCGGTGTTGTTCAAGCAACTGGCCACGCCTGAGTCTGCCAAGGTGCATGACAACAGCGACGGTTTTGTGTTGGAAACATTTGGCCTGCCTTTGCCCACACCGCGCTCGGAAAAGAAAAGTGAATTGGCAGCCAGAGCACAAGCCGAATCAGCTGCTGCTTTAACGGATGAAAAAACCACTGCAGCACCCCTTCAAGTCACACCACCCAAAGAGACGGTAGATACCTCGGTGTTGTTTGGCGAAGAAAGCTTTTGGACCTGTGCCAACCCCGATGTGTGGGATATGTTTACCGATGACAGCGTTGCTGACCAACTGTTTGATTCAGCCGACTGGGCTGCTGCACGTGAAGTGGCTTACCAAGAAGGTTTTGCCGCTGGACGCGAAGAGGGCTACCACGCTGGCAACAGTGAAGGACAGGAAAGCGGCAAGCTCGAGGGTTTGGCCGAGGGCCAGATGTTGGGATATGAAGCTGCACAGTCTCAGGCCATCGCTGAACAAGCACAGGCCTTGGCTCAGCAAAAGAGCGAAATTTTGGCCGGTCTTGATGAGCAGAAGTTACTGCTCAAAGAAGTGACCGACAAATTGCAAGCCTTAAGCGACAACCCCCAAGCCTTGTTTGAACCTCTTAAACGCTTGGCCTTGCATATCAGCGAACACATGGTGTTGGCCGAGTTAAACCTCTCTGGTCAAGCCATTGAACGCTTGGTTCAGCGCTGTTTGGATGAAATTGACTTACATGGTCAGTCCCAAGTGCTGATAGAGCTCAACCCTCAAGACAAATCGCGTCTGCAAGAAATGGCGGGCGACGTCATGGGTCAAATGCAAATCCAAGCGGTGTCCACCCTTCAGCCTGGCAGTGTCAGGGTGCTGGTCAACGACACCCAAATTGAAGATCTGGTGCAAAACCGCATGCAAACACTGGCCAACAGTTTGTTGACTCAACCAGAAGCATGGCGTGAGCAATCGGTATTTTTCCGTCAACCCTTGGCGCAACGCGAAGGACAGGCCCAAGATGTGCCCGAACGCGTCGCGTACCAAGAACCCGAAGCTGATACCGATTATTTAGACGGTGACCCCCATGCTTGACTTCACCAACGTTGCTTTGCGCACGCTCATGTGCTTGGCTTTTCTGGTTTGGGTCGTGCGACCCTTGCTGATGTCCATGGTCAGGCGCGAGCCTAACTACATGGAGCTAGAAGAAATGGCCCAGCTTGCGGTCAACAGCGCCTACCGACAGCAGTTCGCAAGTTTCTATTTGCCAAGACCCACTGAAAAATCTCCTCCACCCATGGTCGAGGAGGTGCGCGACGAAACACTCGCCCCTGCGGTGGTGCTAACGCCAGCACAGCAAGAAGAGATCTACCTGCATCAACAGGCCATGGCTTTGCGCTACAAAGGTCATGAGGAAGAGTTGGCGCGTCGTGCGCTTGTGGCTCAACAAGAAGCCGATCGTTTGGCCCTTGAAGCAAAAGTTTTGGCAGATCTTGAAGCGGGTGTGGAAGATGACGAGGGTGACGATGAGTTAAAAAAGATGCGCGAAAACATGAAAAAAGAAAAGAAAAAGCCTGTCATTCCTGCCGAACTGTTGGCAGGCAAC
>JBILIR010000060.1:0-7588 GCA_044368955.1 Limnohabitans sp. | reverse complement strand
AAGTGCTGACGCCGATTGTGAAAAGCTGGCCCAGCGAATGGTGTTTGGAGGGCAACAGCTTGGCCATCCAAATCCATGGGGGCTATGGCTACACGCGGGACTTTCCCGTCGAGCAATATTGGCGCGACCAGCGCCTGAACATGATCCACGAAGGCACCCACGGCATCCAAGCCATGGATTTATTGGGTCGCAAAGTGCTGCTCGAAGACGGTCGTGGCTTGAAACTGCTTGGACAGCACATCCAAGCCACGATCAACCAAGCCCTTGACGGTAGCCATCGGGACCCCCCCAGCGGTCATGCCAAGGCATCCGACAGCCATCACAAACTTCCCAACAGTCATCGCGAGCGAAGCGAAGCGATCTCACTGCAAACCCACGCCCACGCCTTGCAACAAGCGTGGGGCCAAGTGGTGCAAGCAACCCAAGCCGCTTGGGCAGGTGGCGAACCTGCGGTGGCGCTGGCCAATGCCGTGCCCTATATGCAAGCCTTTGGCCACACCGTGCTGGCTTGGACCTGGTTGCAAGTGGCTTTGGCGTCGCAAGGCGAGGGCGATGCCAACCTCGGTCGCCGACAGGCTTGCCAGTTTTTCTTTCACTACGAATTGCCCAAAATCGGCGCATGGCTTGAAGTTGTTAGCCAACGCGACACCACCTGTGCCGACATGCCCGAAAACGCTTTTTAATCAGAACCCAGCCATGACACGCACTGTGAAACAACTCTTCGATTTATCCGGCAAAACCGCCTTGGTCACCGGTGGCTCTCGTGGACTGGGTCTGCAAATGGCTTATGCCCTAGGCGAAGCAGGTGCCAAAGTCATGATCAGCGCTCGCAAAGCGTCCGAGTTAGAGCAAGCCGTGGCCGAACTCAAAGCCGCTGGCATTGATGCGCATTGGATGGCGGCGAACTGCGCCGACCCCGATGATTTACAAAAACTCGGCGCTGAAACCTTGAAACAGTTTGGCCATGTAGATGTGTTGCTCAACAACGCGGGTGCGGCTTGGGGCGCACCTGCCGAAGACCACCCCTTGGAAGCCTGGGACAAGGTGATGAACCTGAATGTGCGCGGCTATTTCATCCTCAGCCAGTACATTGGCAAGCACAGCATGATCCCCAGACGCAGCGGCAGCATCATCAATGTGGCTTCCATCACCGGTTTGGGTGGCAACCCCACTGGCATCAACACCATTGCTTACAACACCTCCAAAGCAGCGGTTATCAATTTTTCTTGCGCCTTGGCCTGTGAATGGGGTGCTCACAATATTCGCGTCAACTCGATTTGCCCGGGTTTCTTCCCCAGCAAAATGACCGCAGGCACTTTTGAGACCTATGGCGAAGATGAATTGAAGTCCCATGCGCCTTTGCGCCGTTTGGGAGACAACGAAGACTTGAAAGGCGTCACGGTGCTGTTTGCGTCGGACGCCGGAAAACACATCACCGGCCAATGGCTGGCGGTGGATGGCGGCGTGAGCTGCATCACTAGCTAACAACACAGGAGACTTCCATGCCACAAAACCCCCAAATCCATTTGGTCAGCCGCCCCACAGGCGAACCCACTGCCGACAATTTCAAATTGCTCACTTTGGACACACCCGCTTTGCAAGACCGGCAAGTGCTGGTCAAGCACGAGTACATGAGCCTTGACCCCTATATGCGTGGCCGCATGAACGACGGCAAAAGCTACACCGCGCCACAAGCTTTGAACGCGGTCATGGTCGCAGGCACCGTGGGCGAGGTGGTGGAGAGCCGTCACCCTGATTTCGCGGTGGGCAACAAAGTGGTGGGCATGGGTGGTTGGCAAACCTACAGCGTGGTGGATGCAGATATGCCTGCTGCGCTTCGCAAGGTTGATACCACTCACGTGCCTATCAGCCACTTCTTGGGTGCTGTCGGTATGCCAGGTGTCACCGCATGGCACGGCTTGGTGCGCATCATCAACCCCAAAGCAGGTCAAACCTTAACGGTGAGCGCGGCAAGCGGCGCAGTCGGCAGTGCATTTGGTGCCTTGGCCAAAGCCCGTGGTTGCCGCGTGGTGGGTTTTGCCGGTGGCAAAGACAAATGCGATTACGTGGTGAATGAACTCGGCTTTGATGCTTGCATCGACTACAAAGAACACAGCGACTACCTGTCCTTGTCCAAGGCCGTGAAAGAAGCTTGCCCCAACGGCATTGATGGCCACTTTGAAAACGTGGGTGGCATGGTGTTGGATGCTGTCATGTTGCGCATGAACGAGTTCGGCAGCATTGCAGTCTGCGGCATGATTGCGGGTTACAACGGCAAGCCCATCCCCATGACCAACCCTTCCTTGATTTTGATGAGCCGCTTGAAAGTGCAAGGCTTTATCGTCAGCGAACACCCTGCTGATTGGCCCGAAGCCTTGAAAGAGCTGGGCACCTTGGTGGGCAGCGGCAAGTTCAAACCCCGCGAAACCGTGGCGCATGGCTTGGCCAATGCACCCGAGGCATTTTTCGGTTTGCTCAAAGGCAAAAACTTTGGCAAGCAAGTGGTGAAAATTTGATGTCTGCCTTGATTCTTCACCACTACCCCACCTCGCCCTTTGCTGAAAAAGTGCGTTTGATCATGGGCTACAAAAAGCTGTCATGGCAAGGTGTGACCATTCCCATGGTCATGCCCAAGCCCGACCTCATGCCCTTGACGGATGGCTACCGCCGCACTCCGGTCTTGCAAATAGGCGCTGATATTTATTGCGATACCGCCCTGATATGCAATGTGGTGGATCAGCTGCACCCCACGCCCTCGCTTTACGGCCAACACGCCAAAGGCTTGGTGCGCACCGTGGCGCAATGGGCGGACAACATTGTGTTTCCCTCCGCCATGGGCTACAACTTTCAACCTGCTGGTGCGGCCCATGTGTTCGCCAGTACCGACCCCGAGGTGGTGAAAGTGTTTGCAGCCGACCGCCAAGCCATGCGGGGTGGGGCGTCTCGTATGCCTGCCGCAGACGCGACCAGCGCATACAAGAACTACCTGCGCCGCGTCTCCAGCATGTTGGAGGGCCAAGACTTTGTGCTGGGTGCACAACCCACCTTGGCTGACTTTTCCATCTACCACTCGGTGTGGTTCACCGTGGTCAAAGTGCCATTGCTTGCAGGTATTTTGGACACCACGCCATTGGTGAAGGCTTGGGTTGAGCGCATGGCAGCCTTCGGCCACGGCAGCAGCACCCCACTCAGTGCATCTGATGCACTGAAGGTCGCCCATGACGCCACGCCTCTGGATGTGAGCAAAGAGGTGTTCCAAGACGAGCACGGCATTCCCTTGAGCACACAAGTCATTGTTCACGCTGAAAGCTTTGGCACCGAACCCACGCAGGGCGAGTTGGTAGCGGCCACCCGCACCCGCTACAGTTTGCGCCGCAGCGACCCACGAACAGGTACGGTCCATGTGCATTTCCCGCGCAACGGCTTCCATATGAAAAGGGCAGAAGCATGATTTCCGATTTCAAAGGCAAAACCGCTGTCTTGACAGGCGGCGCATCGGGATTTGGCTTGGAATGCGCTCGCATTGGGGCCACTTTGGGCATGAATGTGGTGCTGGTGGATGTGCAAAAAGATGCACTTAAAGCCGCACACGATGAAATCAAAGCCATGGGTGTGCATGTCATGGCCAAGCGGGTGGATGTGTCCAACGCCGACGAGATGCAAGAACTCGCCACGGCCGTGTTTGAGCGCTTTGGCGCACCGCATTTTGTTTTCAACAACGCAGGGGTAGGTGCGGGCGGCTTGGTCTGGGAAAACTCGGTCAAAGATTGGGAATGGCTGCTCGGTGTCAACCTGTGGGGCGTTATCCACGGCGTACGCTTGTTCACCCCCATGATGTTGGAAGCAGCCAAGAAAGACGCTTCTTACCAAGGCCATATCGTCAATACCGCCAGCATGGCCGGACTGCTGACACCGCCCAATATGGGCATTTACAACGTCACCAAACACGCGGTGGTGGCCTTGACCGAAACCCTGTACCAAGACTTGAAGTTGGTCAGTGAGCAAATCAGCGCCAGTGTGTTGTGCCCTTATTTCGTTCCGACTGGCATCAACCAAAGCGAGCGCAACCGTCCAGCGCATTTGCCGCCGTTTGCTTTCACCAAAAGCCAACTCATAGGCCAAGCCATGAGCGACAAAGCGGTGGGCAGCGGCAAAGTCAGCGCAGCGCAAGTGGCGCAGATGGTGTTTGACGCGATGAAAGCTGAGCAGTTCTACATCTACAGCCACCCCAAAGCTTTGGGTAATGCCCAAACCCGCTTTGATGCGATTGTTCATGGAACCAACCCGCCAGACCCTTTTGCGGAGCGTCCTGATATTGGCATCTCGCTTAAACAGGCATTGAAAGAATAAAACGCAAGCCATGCGGGCCCTGCGCATTTATGCTGGCCCCACGGCCCGCCAACACATTGCCGACAAAGGCTTGCTGCCCCAGCACATCAGTGTGGTGCCAGGCGCAGCAGGTGGTCCCAAGGGCTTGATCTTGGGACCCATAGACCGTTTTTTGTTTGGCCATTGGTTGCCACGCAGCGACCAACCCATCGACTTGGTGGGTGCCTCCATTGGCGCTTGGCGCATGGCCACCGCCTGTCTGCCCCAGCCAGAAAAAGAGCTGCTTGCCTTGGAAGAGGCCTATATCCATCAGCACTACGAATTGGCCCCAGGTCAACGCCGACCCACGCCGCACCAAGTCAGCACCGATTTCGCCGCCAATTTGCACCGTTTTTACAGCGGCAGGATTCACCCAGTGATTCACCATCCGCGCTATCGCCTGCATGTCATGACCTCGCGGGGCTTGGGTGTTTTGTCTGAGGACAATGCATGGCGCACACCACTGGGATACGCCGCGGCCTACATCAGCAATTTTTTCAGCCGCCCCGCCATGGGCAGGTGGCTAGAGCGTGTGGTGTTTTCCAGCCCCTTCATGGGAGCGCCGCATCCATTACCCTTTGCCACAGACGATTACCCCTCACGCCAACTGGCCTTGAGCGAAGACAACTTCATGGATGCGGTGCAAGCGAGCTGCTCTATTCCATTTGTATTGGAAGCGGTGAAAGCCATACACGGTGCACCTGCAGGGGCTTATTGGGATGGCGGCATCACCGATTACCACTTGCATTTGGACTACCGCCAAGCAAAAGGTTTGACGCTATACCCGCATTTCCAAAAAGCCGTGGTGCCCGGCTGGTTGGACAAAAAGCTGACAAGCCGCCACCATGCCACCGCATTTTTAGACAGCACGGTATTGTTGGCGCCAGACCCCGAATGGGTCCGAACGCTGCCCAACGGGAAATTACCTGACCGCTCTGACTTCACCACCTATGGCCAAGATTTGGCCGCTCGGGTCAAAGTGTGGACACAAGCGGTGGGTGAAGCCCAGCGTTTGGCCGATGAATTGGCAGACTGGTTGTTGCAACCTGACTTTGGCAGGGTGGAAGCGCTTTAAGGGCTTGCTTTACAAAGCGCAGACCATTTCCACATGCGCCATATTGGCTTCCATGAACACCTCGCCTTGGCGGCTGAAACCTTGGCGACGGTAAAAATTTTCGGCGCTGCATTGGGCATGTAGCAATATCTGTTGGTCACCACGCGCTCGGGCAGCGTCCATCAAGGCCGACAAGACTTGGTCGCCTAAGCGCTGGCCGCGCAGCACCCGCTTGACCGCCATGCGACCAATTTTGGCGACGCCATTCACCGAGGGCAGCAAACGCCCCGTGGCCACAGGCAGACCCAAACGGTTGCACAACACGGCGTGAACGCAATACTCGTCGCGGGAATCCCATTCCATGGCTTGGTCCACGCCTTGCTCATCCACAAACACCTCGGTGCGCAAGGGGGCTGTGAGCGGTTTCAAGTCGGCCCATGTGCCTATCTGCAAGGTGGTCATGGCCTCGCCTTGCTCAAAGCCCAGCAGGATTTCGCGCAAGGCTTGCGGCACAGGCTTGGAGGTTTGGGTTTGGGGGTCGGCATAGACATAGACCAACTCACCTTTGACCAACATCTGCTCGCCGCGAAACACCACGCCATCAAAAACAATGGACGAGTTGCCTATCCGCGCACAACGCATACCTATGTGCAGCAAATCGTCGTAGACCGCCGAGGCTTTGTATTCCAAACTGGACTTGACCACAAACAAATCGCCACCCATGCCGTGCAGACTTTGCTCATAGGGCAGGGCCAAGGCTCGCCAATAGTCAGACACGGCGGTATCGAGGTACATCAGGTAGTGGCCGTTGAAGACGATTTTTTGCATATCCACTTCTACCCAACGCACCCGCAGGGCATGAAAAAAACGAAAGTCTTGGCGATTCATGGCGGTGGTTTTGTCCGTTAAAGTGGCGGCATCCTACAACGAGCTGAGCGGAAAACACCATGGCGAGTATTTTTTACATCACCCAAGTTCATATTGAATTCGGCGCTTTGCAGCGCTTGGCCGAGGAGTGCCAACGCATTGGCATCTCTCGTCCCCTGATCGTGACGGATGCAGGTATCAAAGCCGCGGGTTTGTTGCAGCAGGCCTTGGATGCCATGCAAGGCATGAATGTCACTGTGTTTGACGCCACGCCCTCCAACCCCACCGAAGCGGCGGTGCGCTCGGCAACCGCTTTGTGCCAGCAACACCAGTGCGATGGCCTGATCGCTTTTGGCGGCGGCTCCTCCATCGACTGCGCCAAGGGCGTGGCGATTGCCGCAACCCACGCGGGGCCGCTCACCACCTACGCCACCATCGAGGGGGGGTCTCCTCGCATCACCGACAAGGTGTTGCCACTGATTGCGGTGCCCACCACCGCGGGTACGGGCAGCGAAGTGGCCAGAGGCGCCATCATCATCGTCGACGATGGCCGCAAGCTGGGTTTTCATTCCTGGCATTTGGTGCCTAAAGTGGCATTGCTCGACCCAGCACTCACGCTAGCTTTGCCACCCCTGATGACGGCAGCAACCGGCATGGATGCGATTGCCCATTGCATGGAAACTTTCATGTCATCGGCTTTCAACCCACCGGCTGATGGTATTGCTTTGGACGGCTTGGCACGTGGTTGGGCCAATATTGAACGAGCCACAAGGGACGGCAGCGACCGCGATGCACGCCTGAACATGATGAGCGCCTCGATGCAAGGCGCGATGGCGTTTCAAAAAGGCTTGGGCTGCGTGCATTCGCTCAGCCACAGTCTGGGCGGCATCAACCCCAAGTTGCACCACGGCACCCTGAACGCCATGTTTTTGCCGGCGGTCATTGCCTTCAACGCCCAAGCCCCCGCCATGCAAGCCGAACACCGCTTGGCCCGCATGGCCCAAGCCATGGGTTTGCCAGAAAGCGCCAAACCTGCACAAACCATAGGTGACGCTATCCAAGCCATGAACGCCCGTTTAGGTTTGCCCAGTGGCTTGGCCTCCATGGGCGTGAGTGCTTTGCAGTTTGACGACATCATCAAAGGCGCCATCGCCGACCACTCGCACAAAACCAATCCCCGTGAAGCTTCAGCAGACGATTACCGTGTCATGCTGCAAGCGTCGATGTAATCCGTTACACCTAGCGGATGTGCAACTGCGAGCGGATTCGTCACTTCAAGTGGATTCGTCACTTCAAGCG
>JBILIR010000090.1:0-6053 GCA_044368955.1 Limnohabitans sp. | reverse complement strand
GTAAAAATGCTTGAACAGCAGTTTCTCTAGCAACCACCCCGCTGCGATACTGATCAAGGTGCCTGCCAGAATAGCCAATGCCAAATTGTCCCAAGCGCAAGTCAATGCATAGGCCATGTAAGCGCCCAGCATGTAAAAACTGCCGTGCGCCAAATTGACCACACCCATGATGCCAAAGATCAGTGTGAGACCTGCTGCCAACAAAAACAGCAGCAGACCGTATTGAACGCTGTTGAGCAGTTGAATGAAAAAATTGGCGAGGTCCATCAGCCCAACTTGCAGCCAGCGCCCGAATCGGACAGAGCCTTGGCCGCCACACCCAACACCTTGTTTTCTTTGCCCTGCACCACACGCAAATACATATCTTGCACCGGATTGTGTGCTTTGCTCATGGTCCATTTGCCGCGTGGGCTGTCGATGACGGCGCCTTCCATGGCGGCATACAAAGCCTTTTTATTCGACAAATCACCATTCACGGCCGCAGCGCCTTGCAACAGCAGCAAACCAGCGTCATAGCCTTGCACCGCAAACACATCGGGCTGCATTTTGTAGGTCTTGGCATAGGTCAAACGGAAGGCATCATTGCGTTTGCTGACCAATGAGGCGCTGTAGTGCAAGGTGGTCATGATGCCTTGGGCGGCAGGCGCCAATTCATCGTCCAACAAACCTTCGGTGAGAAACCCAGAGCCATACAGCGGAATTTTCCCCTTCAAACCTGCTGCAGCGTAATCGCGGATGAACTTGGAAGCCCCGCCGCCCGAGAAGAAACACGCCACCGCGTCAGGTTTGATGGAGGCAATTTCGGTTAGCAGTGCTTGGAACTCTACATTTGGGAAAGGCAGGCCCAACTCTTTGACGATGGTGCCACCTGCGGCGGTGTAGCTTTCTTTGAAACTTTCACCCGCTTCGTCGCCAGCCGCGTATTTCCAAGTGATCCACACCGCTTTTTTGTGTCCTTTTTCCACCATGACTTTGCCCAGTGCTTGGGTAGGTTGGCCGTTGGTAAAAGAGGTGCGAAACACATTGGGCGCACACAAGGCACGGGTGGCTGCGTGCATACCCGCGTTGGGAATGATGTTGAGTACACCGGTCTCACGTGCGACCTTGTGTATGCCCATTTGCACACCTGAGTGAACCGTGCCAATCAATACATCCACCTTGTCGCGCTGCACCAGCTTGTTGGCGTTTTCCACACCTTTGGAGGGCTCGGATTCGTCATCTACTTTGAAAAACTCCACCTCGCGACCACCCACTTTGCCACCCGCTTCTTGCAAAGCCATGCGAAAACCGTTGTCGATGGCCACACCCAGTTGGGTGAACGTGCCTGTGTAGGGGAGCATCAAACCAATGCGCAGCTTGCTGTTTTGTGCGCTTGCAGGCAACCACAGACCTGAAGAGGCAGCGCCGACGATGGCGGCTGAATGGGTAAGCAGTTGTCTGCGTGAGGCCATGGTGTTCTCCTGATGCGGCGGTTTATTTTGAAAGGGCACGCAGTTTAAAGCGCTGTATTTTGCCGGTGGCGGTTTTGGGCAGTTCGCTGACAAACTCAACCCAACGTGGGTATTTGTAGGGAGCGAGTTGCGATTTGACGTGAAGTTTAAGCTCTTCAACTGACAAAACCTGACCAGGTTTGCACACCACAAAGGCTTTGGGCTTGGTCAAACCTTGTTCGTCATCGACGCCAATGACCGCAGCTTCCAAAACGCTTGGGTGGGTCATCAAACTTGCCTCCACCTCGAAAGGCGAAACATAGATGCCACCCACTTTGAGCATATCGTCGCTGCGACCGCCATAGGTGTAGTAGCCCTCTGCGTCGCAGATGTATTTGTCGCCGCTGCGTGTCCATTCGCCAGCAAAGGTATGTTTGGTTTTTTCGCGGTTGTTCCAGTACATGATGGCCGATGTAGGCCCTTGAATTTGTAATTCACCTAACTCGCCCACCGCGCAAGGGTTTCCTTCGTCATTGACCAAGCGCAGGGCGTAGCCTGGCACCACTTCACCGGTGGTGCCATAGCGAACACGCCCAGGACGGTTGGATAAAAAGATGTGCAGCATTTCGGTCGAACCAATGCCGTCCAAAATCTCAACACCAAACTCGGCTTGCCAACGCTTGCCAATCTCGGCTGGTAAAGCTTCACCTGCGCTGGTGCAAACACGTAAATTCAAGTCTTGGGCTGCAGGGCGATCAGCATCTGCCAGCAAGCTGGCAAACAAAGTAGGTACCCCGTAAAACACCGTAGGTTGGTAGGTTTTGAGCAAATGGAACACGTCTGCAGGCGTGGCGCGTTTGTTTAACAACACTGTGGTGGCACCTTGCGCCAGCGGAAAACTCAGTGCATTGCCCAAACCGTAGGCGAAAAACAATTTGGCCGCAGAAAACACCACATCGTTTTCATGCAAACCCAAGACACCACGGCCGTACAACTCTGCGGTATGAATGATGTGACTGTGCAAATGCAAAGTGCCTTTGGGCGACCCAGTAGAGCCACTGGAGTACAACCAAAAACACACATCATCTGCCAAGGTGGTGGCGCATTGCGCTAAGCGCTGGTTGCTTTGAATGACGTGCGCAATGCTTTGGCCATGTTCAGGCGACCCGTCAGAGTCGACGAACACCTGTTGACACGCAGGGGCGGCAGAAATGATGTCGGCAAATTGTGGCCACAAGGCTTGTGACACCAATAAACCATGGGCTCTGGCGTCTTGCAACATGAACGCGTAGTCTTTGGGCGTGAGCAAGGTATTGACTGCCACCGGTACCACCCCTGCCAAGATACAGCCTAAGAACACAACCGGCCATTGAAGACCGTCGTGCATACACAGCAATACACGTTGTTCTTGCTGAAAACCTGCCTCTAGCAAGCCTTGCGCAAAGCGGTGCGCTTGATCGTCCAATTCGCCATAGCTGAGTGTTTGGCCAGTCGTCGCATCGATGTAAGCCGTTTTTTCCATGCGATGAGCATGGCGCGAGAGCAAATCAAGCGCAGCGTTATAGAACTTTGGAATGACCACACCGGGCAAAGGACTGGGGTCAACAGAGGGACGATCAACCATATGTGCATATTATTGCTTAGTGAGATATGCAACAAAATGCAGATTTCAAGAGCGATCAGGCGCAGTCTCTTTGTGTGGGTAGAATAGACCTCATCGGGGTGTAGCGCAGTCTGGTAGCGCATCTGGTTTGGGACCAGAGGGTCGTAGGTTCGAATCCTATCGCCCCGACCACACAAAAAAAGGCCCCTGCTGGGGCCTTTTTTCTTGCATTCTGACCGTAGCTCAGTTGGATAGAGCAACAGCCTTCTAAGCTGTGGGTCGGGGGTTCGATCCCCTCCGGTCAGGCCAATTTAATGGCAATAAATCAGTGCTTGTCTTTGGATTTTTCTTTGGTCGATTTGTCAAAGAAGTGGTGCCAGCATTCTTTTTTGGCCAATATTTTGCTTTTGTTGTCTAAGCAGTAGGTGCGACGAACTTTGCGTTCCTGGTCGGTGATGAAATAACTGCGGTACAGGGTTTTATCCAACACATACATGATGATCGTGCGCGACTGCGGGCAAGAGTCGCCCAAGATGCAACTGCGCATGACATTGGAGTTGACATACAACTCGACGGACACAATCGGTAACTTTTTGCCATGGTTTGTGGCGACCAAGCGTACTGCGCAGGTGGAGCCGCTGACCTTGTCCAAGTCGTCTTTGGCTGCCAGCATATTGGCTTCTTCAGCCATCTGTTGGCGGAACCACTCACCAATCACGCCACGACAAACAAAATATTCTTCGCCTTCGGATTTATGGAAGGGCTCGATATAGGGTCGGCGATTGGCATCAAAGTAAAAAAGTGGCTCTTGTCCTTCAAAGGTGCGGGTGGGTTTTTCTGGTTTGGCTGGCGGCGCTGCGCCATCCTTGGCAGGCTTCTCCTCTTTGGCAGGGGGATTCTTGGCGTCTGCCGGCTTGGGCGGGTCATTGGCCCAAGCAGGGGCTAGCCACAAGCACTGCAGGCCCAACAAGACGGATAAAACTGAAAATCGCAATGTGTTCATAGCTCAAAAAAAGGAGTGACCTCTGTGAATCGACCGAAAGTGCCAAGTCTTGAGGCGGCTAGCTTGCTCACTCGATGGTGTAGCAGGTGGAATTGCGGTGCCATTTGCCAGTGTCGGTCACACAATGCTGGAAAATTTCTTTGGAATTGATGTTGGAGAGAAAGTACGAGCGCATCAAAGCATTATTGACAGTTACAAAGTTAACGGTGCGGAAAACCGGGCAGTAATCGTTGCGCACACACTTGTCAAACTCTTTGCGGGTTTCGAACAATTGCACACTGATGCGACCTGGGGTCAGGCTTTTCTCGGTGCCATAGGTAACGATACAGTTTTCAGATTCAACAAAGGGCAATTCAGCCAGTTCGTTGAAGTAGTTCATCTCTGCTGCGATCAATTCTAGGAACCACGGCGCAACAATGCCTTTGCATTCGTAGTAATCCATTTTGTCTTTGTGGTGCACCACCTCGCCCAAGGGACGGTTGGTTTTATCAATCATCACCATGGGTTCTCTGCCCGAGTTCGGCGGCCTTGCCTTGGAGGCTTTAGGTGCTTCTTCCTGACCTTCTTGGCTTTGTGAACCTTCGTTGAGGACGGCTTGCACCCTTCTGTCAAAGGTTTCTGAATCGCCCTTGTCCTCCGTCTTTTTTTCTGGAATTGGCTTGAATTTGGGCTCAGCCTCTGGCTTGGAGTCTGAACAGGCGCTTAAAACGCAGACAAACGCCAGCACAGCAACAAAGGAAGGAGAGAAAAAAGGGCGCATGGTCAAACTGCTATTGCGGAGTTAATCCCTATTATCAACGCTAGGCCATCTGTTCAGCGCTTCTCGTATTGGGTTTTGCCAAACAGGGTTTCCATGGCCTTTTTGTCGTCTTGCATAGGTTTTCGCAAATCAGCCAGTACGGCACAGCCGCGTTGTACAGCGGGGCGCGATCCTATGGTGTCAAACCACTCTTTCAGGCGAGGGTAATCTGCCCAATCGATGCCTTGGTGCGCCCAACTGCGTACCCAAGGAAAGATGGCGATGTCAGCAATGCTGTAGCTTTTGCCGGCAATAAAAGGGTGATGCGCCAGCTGGCGGTCCATCACGCCATACAAACGCCGCGCTTCATTGGTGTAGCGCTCAATGCCATAGGGCACTTTCTCGGGGGCGTAAATGCGAAAGTGATGCGCTTGACCGAGCATGGGGCCCACGCCGCCCATTTGGAACATCAGCCATTGCAGCACCTCGTACTTGCCGCGGTCGCTGGCAGGCATGAATTTCCCCGTCTTGGCGGCCAAGTAAATCAGGATGGCACCCGACTCGAACAAGCTGATGGGCTTGCCGTCAGGGCCACTCGGGTCGACCAAGGCGGGAATCTTGTTGTTGGGGCTGATGGTCAAAAACTCGGGCGTGAACTGATCGCCCTGACCGATGTGAATGGGGTGTGCCAACCAATCACGCCCCAATCGGTAGCCGCACTCTTCCAGCATGACATGGACTTTGTGACCATTGGGCGTGGGCCAGGTGTAGACATCGATCATGGGGTGTCGCCTTGGTTGAGCTTAGGAACCGCGGGTGATGGGCATTTCCACTTCCTGCGGGAAACTGGCGATGTGGCGAGCCAACTCCAGCTTGGCGATCGAATTGCGGTGCACCTCGTCAGGACCGTCGGCCAAGCGCAAGGTGCGCTGATGCGCATAAGCGTAAGCCAAGGGGAAATCGTCGCTGACGCCACCTCCGCCATGGGCTTGAATAGCCCAATCGATGATTTGCGTGGCCATCACAGGGGCAATCACCTTGATCATGGCGATCTCGGTTTTGGCGATCTTGTTGCCCACGGTGTCCATCATGTAGGCGGCTTTGAGGGTGAGCAAACGGGCTTGCTCGATCATGATGCGAGATTCGGCAATGCGCTCGTGCCACACGCCTTGGGCAGAAATGAGTTTGCCAAACGCGGTGCGGCTGTTGAGGCGTTTGCACATCAACTCCAGCGCACGTTCAGCACAACCGATGGTGCGCATACAGTGGTGAATACGC
>JBILIR010000154.1:0-4675 GCA_044368955.1 Limnohabitans sp. | reverse complement strand
TGGGCTATCAAGAGGGCGACTTTGTCAAACCCATGGTGGGCGTTGCCAACGGACACTCCACCATCACACCTTGCAACAGCGGCTTGCAAAAACTGGCCGACGCAGCGGTGGCGGGCATTGAAGAGGCTGGTGGCAACGCGCAGATTTTTGGCACACCCACCATCTCCGACGGTATGAGCATGGGCACCGAGGGCATGAAGTACTCGCTGGTCAGCCGCGAAGTCATTTCGGACTGCATTGAAACCTGCGTAGGCGGCCAGTGGATGGACGGCGTTGTGGTGGTGGGCGGTTGCGACAAAAACATGCCCGGCGGCATGATGGGCATGTTGCGTGCCAACGTACCCGCCATTTACGTCTACGGCGGCACCATCCTGCCCGGCAGCTACAAGGGCAAAGACTTGAACATCGTCAGCGTCTTCGAAGCCGTAGGCGAAAACGCTGCCGGCAAAATGAGCGACGCCGATTTGCGCGAAATCGAGATGCGAGCCATCCCCGGCACAGGTTCCTGCGGCGGCATGTACACCGCCAACACCATGTCGTCATCCTTCGAGGCGCTGGGCATGGCTCTGCCCTACTCGTCCACCATGGCCAACCCGCACGACGAGACGCAAAACTCGGCGAAAGAAGCCGCCAAGGTGCTGATCGAGGCCATCAAAAAAGACCTGAAGCCGCGCGACATCGTCACCAAAAAAGCGATTGAAAACGCCGTGGCAGTCATCATGGCCACCGGTGGCTCCACCAACGCGGTGCTGCACTTTTTGGCCATCGCCCATACCGCCGAGGTGGACTGGACGATTGACGACTTTGAGCGTATGCGCAAAAAAATCCCCGTCATTTGCGACCTGAAACCCAGCGGCAAACACTTGGCTGTGGACCTGCACAAAGCCGGTGGCATTCCGCAAGTGATGAAGGTCTTGCTCAAAGCTGGTTTGTTGCATGGTGACTGCATGACCATCACCGGCAAAACCGTGGCAGAAAACTTGGCCGATGTGCCTGACGCCCCCCGCGCCGACCAAGACGTGATTCGCCCCATCGACAAGCCCATGTACGCCGAGGGCCATTTGGCGATTTTGAAAGGCAACCTCTCGCCCGAAGGTTGCGTGGCCAAAATCACCGGCCTTAAAAACCCCGTCATTACTGGCCCCGCCCGTGTGTTTGACGACGAGCAGTCGGCGCTGAAAGCGGTGCTGGACGGCAAGATCAAAGCTGGCGACGTGATGGTGCTGCGTTACCTCGGCCCCAAAGGCGGCCCGGGCATGCCCGAAATGTTAGCGCCCACCAGCGCCCTGATCGGCGCAGGTTTGGGCGAGAGCGTGGGCCTGATCACCGACGGACGTTTCTCGGGTGGCACATGGGGCATGGTGGTTGGCCACGTCGCGCCCGAGGCGGCGGCTGGCGGCAATATCGCGCTGATTCATGAAGGCGACAGCATCACCATCGACGCACACCAGTTGTTATTGCAATTGAATGTGGCGGACGACGAAATCGCCAAACGCCGCGCCGCATGGAAAGCTCCCGCGCTGCGCTACAGCCGTGGTGTGCAAGCCAAGTTTGCCCACAATGCCAGCAGCGCCAGCAAAGGCGCGGTACTCGATTTGTTCTAAAAGGAAAAGCTATGAAACGTGTGATGACAGCCACCCTGCTGGCCACTTGCTTGGTGGCTCCCGCCATGGCCAGCAAAGAATTAGCGCAAGCCAAAAATTGCTTGGCTTGCCATGCGGTGGACAGCAAAGTGGTAGGGCCTGGTTTCAAAGAAGTTGCCGCCAAATACGCGGGTGACAAAGCGGCAGCAGCCACCCTTGCCACCAAAATCATCGCTGGTGGCAGTGGCGTGTGGGGTGCCATACCCATGCCTGCCAACCCGCAGGTGAAAGAGCCTGACGCCAAAAAGCTTGCGACCTGGATTCTGAGCTTGAAGTAAGCCCGTCATTGCGAGGGGCAAAGCCCCGAAGCAACCTCACGTCATTGCTCGCTGTGTCATTGCGAAGCCCGAAGGGCTGAAGCAATCCCCGTCATTGCTAGCTGAGTCATTGCGAGCGGCCTTTAGCCGCGAGGAGCTAAGCGACGTGGCGGGAAGCAATCTATAGGCGCATGCCGCAGGCTCGGCCTCGCCTCCATGCTTACACAACGTCGGCTACGGCCGACCTGCGACACCCGCCTTCACTGATGCGTTGATTCATCCCAAAGCTTTATTTCAAACGATCGCTCCTTGTTGAGAGTCGTCCTTATCGAGAGCCGTCCTTGCGAGCGCTTTGTCATTGCAAGAGCTTTGTCATTGCGAGGAGCCGGATTTACTAACTTCTGAGTGGTAAGGAAACTGGGTCAGGGTCAAAGCGACGAAGCAATCCCCTACATATCGTTAGTAGCTAGGTTGCTTCAGCCCTGCGGGCTTCGCAATGACGCGGATTGCTTCCCGCCACGTTGCTTCACTCCTCGCGGCTAAAGGCCGCTCGCAATGACGGAGGTTGCTTAGGGGCTTCGCCCCTCGCAATGACGCAGATTGCTTTGCCCCTCGCAATGACAACTTCCCGAAAGAGGAGTGAGGAAATTACGGCTTGAGGTATTCCTTCAAGATGCCCGCACCAACGGTGTACTTGGGGTCTACAAAGTTACCCAAACGCACTTTGCCGCACTGGCTGAGCATCATGTAAGCGTCCCAGCGGTCGAAACCAAACTCGGCTTCCATCCACAGCACCAAGTCTTTGTAGGCGATGCGGGTGGCGTCTTCCAAGGGCCGCGCACTGCCAATGGTCATGATCATCTCTTCGGTTTCCAAGCGTGGCCAAGTGATGGCCCAGTTTTTAATCAGGTCCACTTGGATGGTGGTGGTGCTTTGAAACTCCACCGCTGTGCCACACACCTCGCCGTCGCCTTGGCAAGCATGGGCGTCACCGATGAACACCCGCGCACCATCGGTACACACGGGTAAATAGGTGATGCTGCCAGGCCCCATGTCCGGCAAATCCATATTGCCGCCGTGGGTGTCGGGCGTGAGGGTGTTGATGGAGTCGAGCATGGGCGAGCAACTCAAGGTGCCAATGTGCGGCTTGTAAGGCAGCGTGACCCGCTTGCTCCAGTAAACACCTTTTTCATCCACATCGATCTTGCGAACAATCTCGGGCAAAGGTTGCGTCAGCAGCGAGGTAAACATGGTGGCGCTCAATGCGCCGAACTCGGGGATCATGGCGCAGGTGCCTCGCGGGTTGGGGCCGCGCGGCGCGATGGACTCGATGTACACCGCCACCACGTCACCAGGCTGTGCACCCTCGACCATGATGGGGCCGTTTTGCGGATTGACGAAAGGCATGGTCAGCACTTTGGAGGGCAGGTCTTGCTCGGTTTTCACCTTGCCTTCAAAAGCGTCACGGGTTTCCACAATGATGCGGTCGCCTGGTTTGACGCTGAGCACGGGCTGCGAGTAAGGACCAATGGTGTAGTGGTAATTGCCTTGCTTGGCCTCGCTCAACTCATGGGTGACGGCCTGACGACCTTGGGCCACGCCACGTTGGCGCATGATGGATTTTTCTAACCATGACATACAAATACTCCTTTGAATCAAACTTTGGGGTGATGGCGGTGCCAATCGGTGGCTTGCTGAACCGCCCAGCCCGCACGAACAATCATCTCTTCTTCGAAATGACGTCCCACAAACTGGCAGCCAATCGGCATACCTTGCGGCGTGAACCCTGCTGGCAAAGTGATGGTGGGCTGACCCGTCATGTCAAATGGGCAGGTGAATTTCAACAAAGCGCTGAGCAGCTCGGCATCGGTCGCCAATTTGCTCATGCGCTCCCAGCTAGGCGCGGCAATGCCGGTGGTGGGAATCAGCAGCAAATCGATGTCTTGGAACAAGTTGTCTACGCGGCCTCTGAAGTCGTGGCGGCGCAAAATGATTTTTTGGTAATCCATGCCGCTCAAAGCGTGACCGAGGTCAATCAACCCCGCCAAGCCAGCGCCGTACTCTGACTTGCGCGAGGGGTAAGTGGCCTCATGCGCCACCGCCGTCTCGGCGCCGCACAAGGGAAACCAGTCGTCAATGGCGTGTTGTGGGTCGGGAAACTTCACTTCTTTGATGATGGCACCTTGAGCTTTGGCCACCTCGATCATGGCCATCAAAGCTTGCTTGCTGGGCTCGTCGATGCCTTCCAAGCTCCACTTCAAATCGATACCGACGCGTACCCCTTTGAGGCCCTTGTTCATGCTGGCCAAATAATCGGGCACGGGCAACAAACTGGCGGTGGGGTCTTTGGCATCAGCACCTGCAATCACGCCCAAGATGGCTGCTGAATCTGCCGCACTGCGGGTCATGGGACCCAAGTGGTCCAAGGTGGCGGCCAACTCAAACGCGCCATAACGGCTGACACGTCCCCAAGTCGGTTTGATGCCGGTGATGCCATTGGCGGCACATGGAAAACGGATCGAGCCGCCGGTGTCCGAACCCAACGAGCCATAGCACAGGCCGGCGGCGGTGGCCACGCCGGAACCGCTTGAAGATGCACCCGGCCACTGCCCCGCACCCCAAGGGTTGACGGGTGGCGTGATGTTGGGGTGGTGGTCGGCGTAAGCGCCTTCGGTCAGTTGCAACTTGCCCAAAATAACCGCGCCAGCTTCGCGCAGTTTGCGCACCACCGTGCCATCTTCTGTGGGGATGTTGTTGGCGTGGATGGTCATGCCA
>JBILIR010000291.1:0-2932 GCA_044368955.1 Limnohabitans sp. | reverse complement strand
TGGCCTTGTCTGCCGCTTGTGCGTCAGCCAGCGCATGGTCGGCCATGACGGTAGCGTAACTCTTCAAGCTGGGGTCAAGCTGCGCTATGCGAGCCAACTGCGCTTGGGTGGCCTCGACCGAGGAAATTTGGCGAGATTGAATGCGCTTGGAAATTTCAAGCAGCTCGGTGTAATGTGCTTCAGTCTGACTCATGGCAACCCCTTGTTGGTGAATCCCATTGTGATCGAATCTGACCGGATTTGTCCACCAATTAATTTTCCAATTCAAGGAAATTCGCGAGGGTTTGTCCGCCCGAGCTTGTCATCGCGAGGCGCGTAGCGCCGTGGCGATCAAGCCATAATGCCCTTTCTCTCCACATGACCAGCCCGTCATGCACCGACTTGAGGCATTCCCATGAGCACATCCCCCCGCTGGAAACACCGCCCCGAAGGCTCAACTTGGGGGGACTTCGGCCCAGACGACCAGTTTGGCCGCATGAATTTGCTCACACCCGCCAAGGTATTGCAAGGTGTTGGCGAGATCAAACATGGCTTGAGCTTTAACCTGAGTTTGCCGCTGGACTTCCCCGGCGGCTCAGTGCTCAACCCGCGGCGCAGCCCGCCCGTCTTGCGCCCCACGGTGCGCAATGGCAAACCGAATATGAACTACCAAATGTGGTGCGATGACCCCTTGTGCACCGATGTGATGAGCGACGACTTGGTCATCATGCATTTGCAATACAGCACCCAGTGGGACAGCTTGGCCCATGCGGGCTCTATGTTTGACGCCGATGGCGATGGCGTGCCCGAAGCGCTGTACTACAACGGTTTTCGCGCAGGAACCGATGTCATTGGCCCCGACCACAACGAGGGCGCTGGCATTTTTGATTTCATCAAAGTGCCACGTGAATCCACCTCGTATGCCAAAGTTTTAGGCATCGAAAAAATGGCCGAGCGCTGTGTGCAAGGCCGCGCGGTGATGATCGACTTACACGCCCATGTGGGCAACACCGGCGCATTGGTGGGCTACGACATGCTGATGGACATTATGGCCAAAGACAAGGTGGTGGTCGAAGAAGGTGACATGGTGTGTTTGCACACCGGCTTTGGCGAGGTGCTCTTGGGCATGAACAAACAGCCCGTCGGTGCGGTGTTGGACAAAAGCGGCTCAAGCCTTGATGGGCGCGACGAGCGGCTGAAACAATGGATCACCGACAGCGGCTTGATTGCCCTGATCGCCGACAACTACGCGGTGGAAGCCTACCCTGCCCTGCCCCATGCGGGTGCTTGCGCGGCTCTCCCCCTGCATGAACATTGTTTGTTCAAACTGGGCGTTCACTTGGGTGAGTTGTGGCACCTCACGCCCTTGGCCAAATGGCTCAAAGCCAACGGGCGTTCAAGGTTTTTACTCACTGCACCGCCCTTGCGTTTGCCGGGTGCGATTGGCTCACCCGCGGCACCCATCGCCACGGTCTAAAAACCTGCAGCCTTAAGTGGCGCAAACTTTTCGGATCAAGGCCTCAAAGAAGGATTTGGGCTGAGGCGTGTACCAGCGGAAATAACGTTTTTTAGGGTCTGAAGATTCGGCGCCTTGGGTGACATTGCCGTTGCCCATGCGCCCATCAAAGTCGGTGAACTTGATTTGGCGCTGCCGGTAATTCAGGCATTGCACATGACGCACAGAAATACGTGAACTGGTGAGGTAGGCACAGCTGTCACCTTGACAAGCTTCTTTTTTGCCTGTGGGGTAGTCCGACATGGTGGTGACTTGTTTCATGCCATCGACATCGCTGATGCTTGCCAAGTCGATGTAATGGTTTTCGCCAAACTCAGCATCTTGCATGATGGGTGTCCATTCGGCATGGGCGGCAGCTGACAAGGCAAACAAACTTAAAACCAAAAAGCGCTTCATGCATCACTCCATAAAAAGGGTCATTGTAGGTAGCTTCAAGCATGTCCCTTCAGGGGCGATGTTTCTTCAGGCAAGCCATCACTTCGGGGCTTAACTCAAAACCCTTGCCATGCTGCTGGGCTAACTGGTGGCAGTTGTTGACGAAAGTCTCCAAGCCTTCAGAGAAGACAAATTGCAATGCACCTCCCGTCCACGCTGGAAAACCAATGCCAAAAATAGAACCGATGTTGGCGTCATGCGCAGAGGTCAGCACGTTTTCTTGCAAACAACGGGCCGTCTCCACCGCTTGGCGGTAAAGCAGTCGCTGTTTGATGGCCAGTTGCAGCGCTTGCGGGTCACCCATCAAGGGCTTTTCAAAATGCTGCTTCAAGCCAGACCATAAACGCTTGGGGCTGTCTGTGGGGTAGTCGTAAAACCCTGCACCAGAGGCTCGCCCTGATCGTTGGAACGTCTTCACCATGCGCTCAACAATTTTTTCACCAACCGTGGCAAGGTAGGTCTTGCCCTCTGCCGCGAAATCAGCACGGGTCTGTTCGATCACATGCACAGAAAGCGATAAAGAGGTTTCATCCAGCACCGCCAAAGGACCCACTGGCATACCCGCCGCCAAGGCCGCGTGTTCAATCAAGGCCGCAGGAATGCCCTCGCCCAACATGGCCGCACCTTCCATCACATAGGTACCAAACACCCGGCTGGTGAAAAACCCCCGTGCATCGTTGACCACGATCGGTGTTTTGCCAATCGCCAACACATAGTCGTAGGCACGGGCCAAGGTTTCATCGCTGGTGTGCTCACCTTTGATGATTTCCACCAAACGCATTTTGTCCACCGGCGAGAAGAAATGCAGGCCCACAAATTTTGCTGGCCTGACGCTGGCTTTGGCCAAACCACTGATGGGCAAGGTGGAGGTGTTGGAAGCAAACACGCCGCTCTCTGCCATCACCGCTTCAGCTTCTCGGGTCACTTTCGCTTTGAGATCGCGGTTTTCAAAGACCGTTTCAATCACCAAATCGCAGCCTTGCAAATCGCTGACCTTGTCGC
>JBILIR010000059.1:0-7621 GCA_044368955.1 Limnohabitans sp. | reverse complement strand
CCTTGCCACAGCTGGCCGATGTGTTTTGGGTGGCGGCAGGGGATATTTATGCGCCCGAGTTTGAATTTTCTGCCGAGGCTTATGAGCGCTTCACAGCCAGCCCCCAACTGGCGCATATTTGGCTGGTGCCCAACCCGGCGCACAACCCCGGTGGTGACTTTGGTTTGTCGGCATCAGGTTTTGCGCTCAATCTGCCTAAATCTGCCGTGTTGCCTGGCCCAGCCGCCCCCAACAGCCCCGCCGTTCAAGCCCTTGGCCACCAGCCAGTACCCCACGCGGCGCATTCACCGCGCTACACCTTCAGCACCATTGCGCTTTACAAACGCGCCTTTTTTGAAGCAGCTTGGTGCCCCATTCCTGCTGGCAACCCCGAAGGCGTGAAAGCACCGCTGGCCGCGATGCTCAGGGCCGCCATGGAAAAAGGCTTGGTCAGCGCGTCCCTTTATGAAGGCATGTGGGTGGATGTGGGCACGCCAGAGCGTTTGGCGCAGTTGAACGCTTAAAACCACCCCTCCTACAATCCCGCCATGACTTCCATTTATGCGCAACGCCGCGCCGCTTTGGCTGCCCAATTGGGTGCTGGCGGTGTGGCCATCATCCCCACCGCGCCTGAGCGTGCTCGCAACCGCGACAGCGATTTTCCTTACCGCCACGACAGCTACTTTTATTACCTGACCGGGTTTACCGAGCCCAACGCTTGCTTGGTCATTGCGGCCAATGGGCACAGCACTTTGTTTTGCCAACCCAAGGACTTGGAGCGCGAGATTTGGGACGGCATCCGCTTGGGGCCCGAAGCCGCACTTGCGGTGCTGGGCGTGAACACGGCACTGTCTTTTGCCGAACTTAACAAGGAAGTCCCGAAGCTCTTGGAAAACCAAACCATCGTCTGGTTTCCTTTTGCCACCCATGAATCTTTAACCGCTCAAGTAGATGGCTGGCTCACCCAAGTCCGCGCCAGAGTCCGCATGGGCGTGTCTTGCCCCTCGTCGCAGCAAGACCTCTGCACTTTGCTCGACGACATGCGCCTCGTGAAAGACTCGCACGAGCAAGACACCATGCGCCGCGCCGCCCGTATCAGCGCCGCCGCCCATGTGCGTGCCATGCAAACCAGCGCTCGCATGTTGCGTGCCGGCCAAGACGTGCGCGAATACCATTTGGAAGCAGAGTTGCTGCACGAGTTTCGCCAGCACGGCTCGCAGTTTCCGGCCTACACCTCCATCGTGGCGGCAGGGGCCAACGCCTGTGTTCTTCACTACCGAGCCGACACCGCGCCGATTCGCAACGGGGAGCTGGTGCTGATTGACGCGGGTTGCGAACTCGATGGTTATGCCTCCGACATCACCCGCACCTTTCCTGCCAACGGTCAATTCAGCGGACCCCAAAAAGACCTGTACCAAGTGGTGCTGGCCGCGCAACATGCGTCTGCCGCCGCCACCAAAGCTGGAGCGCGGTTCAACGACCCGCACGAAGCTGCACTGAAAGTGTTATCGCAAGGTCTGCTGGACTTGGGGCTGCTCACACAGGCCAAGCACGGCAGCTTGGACGATGTGCTGGAGAAAAAAGCCTATTTCCCTTTTTACATGCACCGCACCAGCCACTGGTTGGGCATGGATGTACACGACTGCGGCAGCTATGTGGAGCCAGGTGAAGCCAACACCGCCCCCGCCAAAGCGGATCCGCTCACCGGCCAGATGGTGCAAGCCCGCCCCAGCAGGGTGCTTCACCCCGGCATGGTGTTGACCTTGGAGCCGGGTTTGTATGTTCGTCCCTCAGGTGATGTGCCTGAGGCTTTTTGGAACATCGGCATTCGCATCGAGGACGACGCCATCGTCACCGCCACCGGCTGCGAATTGATCAGCCGCAATGTTCCAGTGGAAGTGGATGCGATAGAAGCCTTGATGGCAAAGTAGTTTCAGGCGCTTCAAACAACAGGCCAGTGTATGCTCGGGAAGATTTCCCGATGCTTTATGACTACTTCCCCTCGTTTACGCCATTTATTACTCCTCGCCCTGCTGCCCTGTTTATTGCTCCAACCTGTTTGGGCTGATGCAGAGCTGTGGGGTGGCAAACCCTCGCTGGGCTTGGAGTTCGAGCATCAAAAAATGGCCTTTGGTGCGGGTCATTCCAATTCGCTCACCTTGGTTCCAGGCTTGAGTTTCAAAGATAGCTTTATCCATAAAGTCGATGTGTTGATTGAAGCTGAGCGCGAAAACGAAATCGAAGACGGGGTGAACGAAAAAACCCACGTCAAAAAACTGGCGCTTCGCTTGAAGAAAAACTTTGAGCTCAACGACAGCTGGGCACTCTTTGTGAGAGGTCTGGTCGGCCGAGAGTGGAACACCTTGGAAAACTTCAACTACAGCTACGTCGACACCGGCATCCATTACGAGCATGGCGCTTTTGGCTTCATGGCGGGTTGGCGTTTTCAACGCACCTTAGACGGCACCGCTGGCCACGACAGAAACAAATTTCGCTTCGGGCCAAGCTATGAAATTGATGCTCACCATGAAGTTGAATTGCGCCTGATCCGAGCATGGAATGTGCAAACCAGCAAGCGCGACAGCGACGCCTTGATCGCCGAGTACACCTACAAATTCTGAAGCGTATACGCGCCTAGAATCGGCAAGGCTTGCCAGACACCCTGCTTCTGGCGGCGCTTGGAGTCCCTCATGGCCAGCCCACCCGTCCCCCCCACCGACCACACCAGCGCGCAAGCCCGCGCCGAATTGCGCCGCGCCGCCCTCGAATACCACGAGTTCCCCAGCCCCGGCAAGGTGGCCATTCAAGCCACAAAGCAGTTGCTGAACCAACACGATTTATCGCTGGCCTACTCGCCAGGTGTGGCCGCACCCTGCGAAGAAATCGTCAAAGACCCCAACAACGCCTACAAATACACCAGCCGCGGCAACTTGGTCGCGGTCATCACCAACGGCACCGCGGTGCTGGGCTTGGGCGATATAGGCCCCTTGGCCGCCAAACCGGTGATGGAAGGCAAGGGCGTGTTGTTCAAAAAGTTCGCTGGCATCGATGTGTTCGATATCGAAGTCAACGAAAAAGACCCCGACAAACTGGTCGACATCATTGCAGCGCTTGAGCCCACGTTTGGCGGCATCAATCTAGAAGACATCAAAGCACCCGATTGTTTTTATATAGAGCGCAAATTGCGCGAACGCATGAAGATTCCCGTCTTCCATGACGACCAACACGGCACCGCCATCGTGGTGGGCGCGGCGATTTTGAATGGCTTGAAAGTGGTGGGCAAAGACATTTCAAAAGTGAAGTTGGTGGCATCTGGCGCGGGTGCGGCAGCACTGGCGTGTTTAGGCATGTTGGTCAAGCTGGGCATGCCGCGCAAAAACATCTGGGTCACCGACTTGGCGGGTGTGGTGTACGAAGGCCGCACCGAGTTGATGGACGAAGACAAAATCCAGTTCGTTCAAAAGACAGAGAAACGTACTTTGGGTGAAGTGATCCACGACGCGGATGTATTTTTAGGTCTGTCTGCGGGCGGTGTTTTGAAGCCCGAGATGGTGAAAAAAATGGCGAAACGGCCCCTCATCATGGCACTGGCCAACCCCACGCCAGAAATATTGCCCGAAGAGGTTTTGAAAGTGCGCATTGATGCCATCATGGCCACCGGTCGCACCGATTACCCGAATCAGGTGAACAATGTTTTGTGCTTTCCCTACATTTTCCGTGGTGCGTTGGATGCGGGTGCTTCCACCATCACCTCGGAGATGGAAATCGCAGCGGTGCATGCCATTGCGGAGTTGGCGCAGGCCGAGCAAAGCGAGGTGGTCGCCGCCGCTTACGCTGGCGAAACCTTGGCCTTTGGTCCTGAGTACCTGATTCCCAAACCGTTTGATCCTCGCTTGATGATGAAGATTGCACCCGCCGTGGTGCAAGCCGCGATTGCCAGTGGCGTGGCGCAGCGCCCCATCACCGACATGGACGCTTACCGCGAAAAGTTGCAATCGCTGGTGTATGCCTCGGGCTCAGCGATGAAGCCCATTTTTGCTGCTGCCAAACGCGGCCTGAAGAAACGCATTTGCTTTGCGGAGGGCGAAGACGAGCGCGTACTGCGGGCTGCGCAAATCGTGTTGGATGAAGGCTTGGCCAAGCCCACGCTCATCGGTCGTCCCGCCATCATTGCGCAGCGCATCGAGCGTTTTGGTTTGCGTCTAACCGAAGGTGTCGATTACGAAGTGGTCAACGTAGAAGATGACCACCGCTACAAAGATTTTTGGCAGACCTACCACCAACTCACCGCTCGCAAGGGTGTGACGGCTCAGTTGGCGAAAATCGACATGCGTCGCCGTCTGACGCTGATTGGCGCCATGATGCTTCACAAAGGTGAAGTGGATGGCTTGATCTGCGGCACCTGGACCACCCCTGACGCGCATTTGCACTACATCGATCAAGTCATTGGTCTGCGCAAAGGCATCAGCACCTACGCTTGCATGAATGCGCTTTTGCTGCCAGACCGCCAAGTGTTTTTGGTCGACACCCATATCAACTACGACCCCAGCGCCGAGCAATTGGCCGAAATCACCATCATGGCCGCTGAAGAAATTAAGCGCTTTGGCGTGGTGCCCAAGGCCGCCTTGCTGTCGCACTCTAACTTTGGCAGCAGCAAGCACGCAAGCGCCGTGAAAATGCGCCAAACCTTGGCGCTGGTGCAGGCCAAGGCGCCTTGGCTGGAAATTGATGGCGAAATGCATGGCGATGTCGCCATCGACACCCCCGCACGACGCAGTCTCATGCCCACCACGACTTTGCACACTGATGCCAATTTGCTGGTTTTGCCGAACCTGGACTCTGCCAATATCGCCTACAACCTGCTCAAAACTGCGGCCGGCGGCAATATTGCCATTGGTCCCGTGCTTTTGGGCGCAGCCAAACCGGTGCAAATTTTGACAGCCAGCACCACGGTCAGGCGAATTGTGAACATGACAGCCATCGCGGTTGCCGACATAAACTCTACCAAATAAGCGTCTTTAGGAGTGCGAGGGCTAACTAAACCTCGGTTTTTAACCCTTTTGACGCTGTAGCCAAGTCTGTCAATCCTTGCAAATTTGTCCAGCTTGGCTGATAATTCACAGTTGAAACACTCGGGTTAACTCGGGGAAAGCTCTTGCTTCCCCACACTGATATTAAGGGATTGCTGTGGCAACAGACCTGCCTCTACGTACCGTCAAAACCAATATTGTTCAGTCTATCCGCGCTTTTAGCGTGGCTGATCTGCAATATTCGGCTGCTCAATTGGGTTACCACTTTCTGTATGCCAATTTGGCAGACGCCCAAAGCAAGCAAGACATTTTGGACATGACTGCTTTGCAGTTCACTTTTCCCGCTTTGGCCAGCAAGAATTTTGACGCGCTGTTCGACCATATGAGCGACGCTTTGCACAAATCTGGTGCACAGCCTGGCTTTGTATTGGTTTTGGAACACATCCCCGCCCATGCCAAATTTGACAAAGAAGCCCGCGAACAGCTGTTAGATGTGTTCCGCGAAGCCGCCGAGTTCTGGGCTGAGCGCAAAATCTCTTTCCGCTGCTTCTACTCCTTCTCTGTGGCACGCGCTGCGGCCTTAGAACGACCCAGCGACGCCAGCCCCGCTGGCATCGATTTGGGCGAAGGCGAAAAAATGCCGACCGACAAACTGGTGGACGTGTCGCCCTTGGCTTTGCGTATGAGCAGCCCATTCAATGCGGGCTACTGGCTCACTGCAGCTTAAAAGCTTTTACTTGTAAGAAAAGCCCCGCTGGCCGGGGCTTTTTCACGCCTGCTTTACTTTAAAGCGCCAAATACCTTGCTCAGCAAAGCGCTGCCCGAGCCTATGGGGTCTTGTCGGATCTTCTTTTCTTCCTCGCCAATCATCAAAAATAAACCATCCAATGCTTTGCCGTTGACGTAATGCTCCAAGGATGCGTCTTGTGGTTTGACCAAACCCAATTTCGATGCCTTGCCAGCAACCGCGTTGTATTTGTCAACCAAGCCCACCTTGGCTGTGGCTTGGGTGATGACGGGCAAAAACTTCTGCCCCAAAGGCTCGCGGGTTTTGCTGCGGAAGTAGTTGGTGGCGGCGGTGCTGCCACCTTGCAATATGGTTTTGGCGTCCGCCACGCTCATGGACTTGACCGCGTCCACCAACATGTCTTTGGCCATAGGCACAGCGCTTTCGGCGGCACGGTTCATGCCCAAAATCAATTCATCGACTTTTTTACCTTGCCCGAGTTTTTTCAACCAACTGGCCGCATCATTCAAATAGCCCGGCAATGCGATGCGAACTTTGTCGTTGCCCATGAATCCATTGGCGACACCGAGCATGCCCACCGCAGAGATTGCGCCCTTTTCCAAGGCGGCCTTCAAGCCCGAGGAGGCATCTTCGCCCGTGAGGTCCTTCAAGCTGATGGCGTAAGCAGCTTGAGACCAAGCGGTCAAAGTGAGCAGTTGAAGGAAGCTGGTGGTATGAAATTCGCGTCGGTTCATAAGATGCACCCCTAGGTTTATAAACCTTGAGTGTACATAATGAATAATAAAAATACTTAAATAATATTCATTTATTCGGGTTTGCTGCTGATCACGCCACCACCCAAGCACACCTCGCCGTCATACAAAACCGCGGATTGCCCGGGCGTGACTGCCCATTGGGCTTGGGGAAAATCAAGTTGCATATGCGCTTGAGGCCAAGACAGATCGCAAAGGGCGTCTTGCTGGCGGTAGCGGGTTTTGGCATGAAACCGGCCAGCAGCGGGAGGCGTGCCTGCAATCCAGCTCAGGTCATCGGCGTGCAATTGTTCGGACAGCAACCAAGGATGGTCATGGCCTTGCACCACCCACAGCGTGTTGCTGGCCATGTCTTTGCGTGCCACAAACCACGGCGCGTGGTCGCCGCCGCCGCGCTGAGCGCCTTTGTCTTTGATGCCGCCTATGCCCAAACCTTGGCGCTGGCCCAGCGTGTAAAAACTCAAGCCTTGGTGTTGGCCAATCTTTCGCCCTGTGTCCGACTTGATGGGTCCCGGCGCTTTGGCGATATAGCGGTTTAAAAACTCTCTGAAGGGGCGCTCGCCAATAAAGCAAATACCTGTCGAGTCTTTTTTGCGGGCGTTGGGCAAACCCGCCTCATCGGCCAAACGCCGCACCTCGGTTTTTTCAATCTCGCCCACGGGAAACAAGGTCTGCGACAACTGCGCTTGCGTCAAGCGGTGCAAAAAATAACTTTGGTCTTTGCTGGCGTCCACGCCTTTGAGCAATTCATGCAAACCGGTGTTCGGATTGTGACGCACCCGTGCATAGTGACCGGTGGCAATTTTGTCAGCACCTAAGCGCAGGGCATGGTCTAAAAACGCTTTGAATTTGATTTCGGCGTTGCACAAGATGTCGGGGTTGGGTGTGCGACCCGCTTGGTATTCACGCAAGAACTCGGCGAACACGCGGTCTTTGTAGTCCGCCGCAAAGTTGACGTGCTCGATCTCAATGCCAATCACATCGGCCACAGCGGCCGCGTCGATGAAGTCTTGTTTGGTGGAGCAGTATTCATCGTCGTCGTCATCTTTCCAGTTCTTCATGAAGATGCCGATCACCTCGTGGCCTTGTTGCTTCAACAACAAGGCGCTCAC
>JBILIR010000350.1:0-7649 GCA_044368955.1 Limnohabitans sp. | reverse complement strand
TACACAAACAAAAACAGCAAAGGCTATCGGTACAACTGGGGCCAACAGGTGCGCAGCATGATGGGTACTGTTGTCGAAGGGCCTGATCAAGGTTACGTTCGTTTCAGGATTGAAATTGCACCCGACGGGACACTGGCCAAGTTGGAAACCATTTGGACGACGTCCGCAGTGGCCGAGCAACTGGCGCGCAAGGCGGTAGAAAACATGCCGTCACTGCCACCGACGCCAACTGGAAAACCGCTTATTTTTGAGAAAACAATCTCGTTCACGCCGTTTGCTTCTGACGGTCCACCGAGTTACAAAGATGACTGTTTGCCGGATCCGCCTGTTTTTCGCAATCCTTTTGCATGGGACGGCAAGTCACCACAAACGGTGGCAATACCACCGAAGACTGAAAAGCTCGATCCACAAGCCATGGAGGATTGCCTCAGACAGTTGCCAAGAGACTCTATTGAAGCCGAAATGGCACGTGATAGACGTGAGATGGAACGATGGGGTTGGAATAAGTAAATCTGAACTTGTTAGCAATTCAAAACATCGTCAGAAGCTAATGCTTACCCGTGGGATGCACCAATCCACCCCGCTGAGAAAAAAGCACAGCCAACCGGTATGAACCTATATGAAACCACTGCATATAGGCATCAAGGAGCAAGTCCATGGCTACTAACAACACCTCATCTTCGAACCCACTGGCTGAAAAAATGGGCGACGTTCTGGACGCCCTGTCCAGTGGCATCGCCAAATCCGCAGCCAACGAACCCAAGTTCGAGCCCCAAATGTTGGTTCCAGAGGTCCCAGCCGAACCTGCCCGCCAGCTACTGACCGAAATAATGCTCGCCGATCGCTGGGTGTGTTCAGTCGCACGCCTTCAGCGCTGGCGCACCGTCGGCGAGGGCCCGCAGTACTTGAAGATCGTGGGGAAAGTTTTGTACCGGCTCAAAGACATTGAGGCTTATGAAGAAGCCTGTCTGATCCGGAAAGTGCTCTAGGAGCGCACCCAAATAGGCTCCGAACGGGTTGTAAATTGTTCGAATGACTTGGAATCAGTTCGAAATAGTTTTGGCGGGTCGAAAGGGATTCGAATCGTCGCGATCGCAATCGTTCTGCAAATTATTTAATACCTTGGGAACGTGCCCTCGCAAGCATTTGCTACCAAGCCCTGCCCCTTCCTGACCATCTCGCTGACTGTATGACCCATGATGATGTGCTTGGCGGTTTGCTCGTTGGGCGTGTCACCTGATCTAGTCATGGCCTTGGGGTTTAGGCGCATCTGTTCACCGATACGCCACAACTTGGTACTTGGAGCGCTGTGCTTGATGGTGTCATGAGCTTCAAGCACATCCAAGTGCAGCTTGATAGCTTCGGGTGTGATGCGGCTTTTGTATATTGACCAAGCCTTGGGTGCCGAGGAAAGCATGCCACTTTGCCCCTGGAGCAGTCGCATCTGCTGAAGCAGAAAACCGACCTCATCGCCGACCAGTTCAGGTGGTGTCTCGTCATCCGCGTCTAGAGTGATGCGGCAACTGGTCTTTTTACGCTGAGCCACTACCAAACGCACTTTGAATGTGGCCATGCTGCGACCAAAGTTATGGCAACCACGTTCGTGCCACCACTCACGCAACGTGAAATGCTCAAGGCACCCAAAGAGCTTGAAAGTGTTCGCCGCTCCTTGTGAACCAAAGAGTCCGGTGCGGCAGTTGTGGATGTACTGCTTGGAAAGTTTCAGACATCGGAACCAAGCTTCCAGATAGCCGCCATAGATGAATGGTTCGCTCCCAGCGGCGGAAACAGCGCCCGTATCCATCGCCTGCATGAATGGCTTTCCGCCATTAGCAGATATCTGAGTTTCCAACTTCATTTTTTCGAACCCCTCGAAAAAAGGAACTAACTCCCTGGCCCAAAACCTAACCTCAGCTTGTCGCACCAATCCTGGTCGACGGAACCCATGGTTATAAATTTAACAGGAGTTTGAAATGAACTTAGAAACCGCTAACAGCGCCCCAATCACGGCAAACGGGGTTGCCGTCGGACCCACAGCACAAGCACCAGTTGTGGATGAATTTTCATTTGGTCTTTTGATGAACCGTACATTAGGTGGCTCCGATAAGCGCCGACCCAGCGACAAAAGTGCCAACGAAGTTCAAGTGGACATGATTTTGGGACAGGCACAAAACCTGGCCAAGATGAATGACCAGTACGTTGAGACCTACGTCGTCCGTGGCACTAAAGAGCTGTACGCACTGCTGGGAGCCATCTACAGCTATGCCCTGCAAATCAATGAATCCGTATTAAAGGACCATATCTTGCAACGCATGCGTGATCGCCTTGAAAGCGAACACGACATCAAAACTCAGGCCAACACGCCTTGGATCACTACGGTGCTGCGATTTATCCTGCCGACTGACCGCCAAACTGCCTACAACTACAGCAAGGTTTTGCAGGTGGCATACGACGAAAATCTGGCCGCCACGGAATTGCCCGGCTACATCAAGGATCGCGGCGGCATCGCCAAGATCACTTTGACCAAGGAAGATGCTGAAACGGCCAAAGCAGTCAAGGATCATAAGGAAGCTAAAACCAAACTGCTGCGCAAGATTTTGCTGGCCAATGCCAAAGCAGCCAACACCGTGGTTCAGGTGGATGACCAGTTTGTCTTGAATACCGTAGCCGAAGGCAAAAAAGAAGGCACCTTCGAATTTGCGGTGTGCGTGAATCCAACTGGCCAAGAGCGCCGTGTGGTTCGATTTATTCGACTCAATGAAGCCATGGAAAGTCAAATCTTGGCTCTGGTTGCTGAAGCCAGCCTGTCAGATGACTTGAAAGACACTGAAGAAAAGTTGGATGTCTTGCGAGAAAAACTAGGCATCACATCGGGCTGGGGCATGCAACCTGGTGACAAGGGCTATCAGCCTGCGGGACTGCCTGCGCTCAACTCTGCGGTTCAGCCGGAAGACATGATCAATGCGCCTACAAGTCTGTCTATCGCAGGTGTCATGGTCAAGGACGCCATGTTCTAACTTCATGCCAGATCCCCAACCAATTTGGATCTGGGGATCTATCAAAACCATAAGGAGAACCCAATGAGCGATTTTTTAGGACCCCATGGCAAGGCCACCGTGATTTTGATGAAGGCCCATTTTGACTCTGAGCTTCCAAAATTGAAGGATTTGAAAAAGCTTCTTCATATTCCAGATGGTCGCTATTACAAAAGTGGTGGACGCAACTATTCATCAACTCAAAAGCTGGAAAGGCTGCTGAACATCTTGAGCGAAATCAGAGGTGAGGAACGTGACTGGAAGCGATACAGCAGTTCAGATTATTTGATAACCGTCGCGCAGGTGCACTCGAACTTGTTCATGACTCTCAAGTATTCGGCACAGGTTGTTGACGGCTTCAATCTGACAGATGCGTGCATGGATGAGTTGGATGGATTGATGGGCGCTTACAGCAGTGTCTGCTCAATGAGAAGTGACGTAGACAACATGTGGTCGACCTTGGAACGAAACAAAGAAAGAGCCATGAAGGTTGGAATTTCAGACACCACGATCCTGAATCCCAACATATCGAATTTGCAAAATATTTTGCAAGGATATGGTGATGCGGAGTATCTGAAAGCAACCAGTGAACTTAAAGATTGGTATGAGACGTACCGTTGGAAAGTCGGATCTCCAAAGTCCAAATCCTCATCTGACGAACCTGAAGATGAGACTGAAACCGTGTGAATAACGTCCTGCAAATGATTGCCGAATTTGCAGGGCGATTCTTTAAGCGATTGATCGTCTAAAAGCCACAGATCAACCCGAGCCCTGCCGCTTTCAGGTTGACTGGCCAGCTGTTCAGAAAACAAACTTTATGAATACAGCAGAGAAACTGACATGCCACGCGCCATTGAACCCGACTCACACGAACGGCACAGATCTGTGCCCATCAAGGAAACCATCACACGGATTCCAGGCTACCCACGCAAGTTAGTGATCTTCAAAATTCCAGCTTCTAGCTACTGGTGGGTCAGGTATTACGCCGAGAGCCATATCTTCAAGCGTACCACCAAGACTGAAATCAAGCGTGACGCTTTGGAAGCGGCCAAGCGCTTTTACGACGACATCACCATACGCATACGTGGTGGTAATTTTGAAGGCTTGCCCATCGAGGTCAACGCCGCAGAAGTTGTGACTTTCGCCAAAGCCACCAAGATGCTGATGGACAGTGAATTGGCCAAGCTGAACCGAAGCCAACTGTCAAAGATCAGTTACGACAACATGCAGCTGCGCTACGACAAACACATCCTGCCCTTTTTCGGCCAAACAGATGTGCTCAGCATCAACTACAAGATGCTGGACGAGTTTTTGCAGAAGCTGTCAAACCAAGTGCCCAAGCTGAGTGTTTCCACACTTGGGGCATACATGGGGCTCACCCGGAAGGTTTTGCAACACGCTGCCAGACACAGCTTCATCCAGCATATTCCCGAGTTTCCCAAGGTAGGCATTGAGGACAAGCCGCGTGGCTGGTTCACCGTGGGCGAATACAAAGAAATTACCAAGGTGGCCAAAAAACTGGCTGGCAAGAAAGTCGAGTGGCGAGCACACTCAGAGGAGACCAAGGGCTCCTACTTTTGCGAACCTGGTGGTAAGTTGGGGCCTGCTGACCGATTGATCAAGCGCATCGAGATGACCAAGGACTTGGCAGATTTGATCGTGTTCATGGTCAACAGCTACATCCGCCCGACTGATATTCGCAACATGCAGCACAAGCATGTGGAGATCATTCGTAGGGAATGGACTTACTTGCGCCTCAGCCTGCCACCCAGCAAGGGGCACACTTTTCCCATCACCACCATGCCATGGGCTGTGAAAGTTTATGAACGCATCAGGCGTCGTCAGGTGCTGGAACTTGGTCGCGACATTCACCCCGAAGACTATGTGTTCATGCCCGAAGCGGCATCACGCGACAACGCCATGAAGCTCTTGGCAAGGCAGTTTGAAATCGTTTTAGAAGTCACGGGCTTAAAGCTGAGCACCGCTGGTGAGACCCGTACCTTGTACAGCCTGCGTCACAGCAGCATCATGTTCCGATTGATGTTTGGGCGCACGGTAGACACCTTGACCCTGGCACGCAATGCCCGAACCAGCCCAGAAATGATTGATCGCTTCTACGCCGCCCCACTACAGGGTGAGATGAACGTGGGAGAACTGCAGAGCAAGCGGCGGCCACGGCCTTGGGAATAACGGATTTGAGTTGACAACGGCGATGCAGCGGGAGCGGTCCCTAATCAAAGGACCGCGACCATACCCTCTCGGGCACAACGTGGTCGTCTGAGCGCCCATACAGCCGGGCTGAAGACAAGCGACTGCAGAAGGTCTGCGGTATCGCCTAGATCTTGAGTTCCATTTTGATGCGCTCCCACTCAGCCGAAAGTTGGTCGTTGAGCCCACGGAATAGTCTCGATGAAAGCGTGATGGCACCACTAGCTTTTGCTGTTTCGTACATGCCGATTGAGTCCAGCGCCATAGCGTTGAACTTCGACGCCGGAGGCCTCGACTGAAACAGCCGGTAGACGTCGTCATAGGTCTTTTCAAACCGAATGCGCAGCCATTCAATCCGCAGCCACCTAGAGACGACTTGCTCGCAAAAAACTGCTTGAGATGCAGCCACTATGATGTCAAGGTCCGTCTGGCGGTTCAATAGGCAAGTTAACCAGACTAACGCATAGATTGAAACCTTGGCCCGCTCGAATCTAGCCATTCGAAGTGCGATCGCTTTGCTGAAGTGGCTGTTCTCCAGCACCTGGGCGGCCATACGCTTAATAGGCTCGACGAAGCCGTTGTTGTAGTAGCCCTCCGTCCTTTCGTGCGTCAAGCCAACCCCGTAAGCACTGCTGAAGAAGTCTTGTCGGCGCTTGTCCTCTGCCCGCGGTGTGAGATAAAGCCGACTGACAAGACCAAGGGCGAACAACGCGATAACAGCGACGGCAAATGCAGTCATCACAAAATCGTAAGCGTTGTAATTGGCCTGCTTCTCCACCAGCAGTGACACGAATGACAGGATCGCGCAGACATAGAAAAGCCAGTCCGAGAATTTTTCAGCTAATTCAACAGGTTCGTAGTAGCGTAGGCGAATGGGGTCGGAGCGCGGCATCGGGTTTAGCCCTCAAGAGGAAGTGTGTTTGGCAGGCGTGAGCGTCAGTAGTAATACGTCGGAAACTTGTCGTCGTAGACCAAGCGCCACCAATCAAAGGCCGCTGCGATGTCACCGTCTACTCCAGCGGCAACAGCCTTCTCCGCGCGTGCCGTCGCGGTACTCAGCTTTGAGAGGGCATCCTCTTCCTGGGCCTTTGTCTTGCAAGCCGAAATATAGCCCGAGAAGCCAGTGGGGTCTTGCATTCTGGCCAACTGGTGATCCAAAAGACTACGAAGAACGCGCTTTACGTCGATATCGAAGACGACACTCGACTCTCCCTCGGCGTACTTGGCAACCCGCATCTCCAAATAGAAAGATGAAATCGGTACGTTCCGAATGAACTTCCACGCCTTGACGAAGCGAATCAGCGGCTTCAGACGTCCGGACAACGCCGTATCAACCCGAGTCACGTACGCGTTGTGAGAGTCAGGGCTGATCCGCATCCAGCCCCCTTCGCCATCAGCAATTTCGTAGACCTTGAAGCCGTTCAGCTCTTGCACGTAGTCTGCCGGTACGACCTCCGTATCCTCGGACCTGTACTTGCCGAACGGCACGGCAACTGCAGGGCAGTTGACCCTGACGCCCGTGGCCGGAAAACGCGCGTCAAGAGCAGTGCGCACTTTGGCAAGGGAGTTGGTGGATGACTGGGTCAATTGATTGGTCGGGATGGAGGCTAGATAGTCAACGTCGCTGTACCCTGAGACGTTGGTTCCGTTTCCGAACGAGCCAATGCGTACGAACCGCTTCAAGCCAAAGTTACTCTTCAGGCAAGCCTCGATTGACGCGCGATGTTGCTTAGCCATGTCAGATTCGGACGCTGTCGACTTCAGCTTGATCAAAAAATCTTCGAAACCTTGGTTGATTGATCGCGGCATTTCGCCTCCTAATGTCTATCCCAGTCGAAAGGGCCAGAAAATCTAATATTGCTCGCGCTGGACGACAGGTATTTGTGCACGCCGTCATAGGATAGCCGGTAACTTTTGACGGCTCTCTGCCTTTAGCGACTGCATGAGCGCAGAGCCTGCATAAGGCAGTGCTCTCTTGCACCTGGCACCCGCTCGGCACTCAAAAAAGCCCTGCAGCGCGTTTTTTCTTGGGCACGCTGGGCTGAGTAGCTGGTGTCGCTTCAAAACAAACGTAGCGTTTTTTTAAAGCTGAACACTGCGCTAGCTCTGTCAGCGCAGAGGCAAAAAACAATGCCGAATTGACACCATGCTGGCGTTACTGACAACAGATTAAAAAAGGGTGTTTGGACTGTTCCGAAATCTATGAAAAGACGTCGAAAAATCTATGAGAAGTAGTAAACCCGGACCATACTACTTTGAACTAAAGAAAAAGCACCTAGAGTTTCCTCTAAGTGCTTGATTTCAATGGGAATTTTTGGTGGGCGATGCAAGTTTCGAACTTGCGACCCCTGCAGTGTGAATGCAGTGCTCTACCCCTGAGCTAATCGCCCTACGCTGTGCAGCGAA
>JBILIR010000058.1:0-7735 GCA_044368955.1 Limnohabitans sp. | reverse complement strand
TGGATTTTCTGACGCCCCATGTGCAAGCGGGTATCACCACCAACGCCTTGGACAAATTGGCCCATGACTACATCACCGAGGTGCAGCAAGCCATTCCCGCACCTTTGAACTACGCGCCCAATGGTTACAACCCCTATCCCAAGTCGATTTGCACCTCCATCAACCACCAAGTCTGTCACGGCATTCCCAATGAAAAAGCCTTGAAAAAAGGCGATATCGTCAACATCGACATCACCGTCATCAAAAACGGTTGGCACGGCGACACCAGCCGCATGTTTGTCGTGGGCGAAGGCTCGATTGCCGCCAAGCGTTTGTGCGCCATGACCTATGAGGCCATGTGGCACGGCATCGTCAAGGTCAAACCCGGCACTCGCTTGGGCGACATTGGTCACGCCATTCAGTTGTTTTCGGAAGGCTTGGGTTTTTCGGTGGTACGTGAGTTTTGTGGACACGGCATTGGGCAGGTGTTCCATGAAGAACCACAGGTGCTGCACTACGGCAAACCTGGCACCTTGGAAGAATTGCGACCTGGCATGACCTTCACCATCGAGCCCATGGTCAACGCAGGTAAAAAAGACATACGCGAAACCGGTGACGGCTGGACCATCGTCACCCGTGACCATTCCTTATCAGCACAATGGGAGCACACGGTCTTGGTCACGCAAACAGGTTATGAAGTGCTGACCCTGTCAGCGGGCAGTCCGCCCTTGCCCTCGTTTGTGACCACCACTTCTTGCTAAAGCGCAGTGAGCTTGCCCGCTGCCGATTTCAAGCAACGCAAACAAGCCTTGTTGCTGGCTTGCGCCAATGCACAAAGTCTGCCTCGCGCTTCTCAGGTGCGAAAACATTTGCGTCAACTTAGCCTGTTGTGCGACGACAGTTTGTTGGGTTTGTGGCAAGCGGCTTCTATGCCGCCTCAAGCTTGCTTGGTCGCCGTGGGGGGCTACGGCCGACAAGCCTTGTTCCCCTATTCGGATGTGGATGTGTTGGTGCTGCTGCCCGATGGCCTGTCACCCCACGACAAACCCGATTTGCAGACGGCCATTGAGCGCTTCATCGGCAGTTGCTGGGATGCAGGATTGGAAATTGGCTCCAGCGTTCGCAACTTGCAAGAGTGCATTGTGGAAGCCGCAAGCGATATCACCGTTCAAACCTCGATGCTGGAAGCCAGACGCATTTGTGGTGACGAGGCGCTGTTTAAGGACTTCAGCCAAGGTTTTCACAAACACTTAGAACCACGTGCTTTTTTCACTGGCAAAACCTTGGAAATGCAACAACGCCATACCAAGTTTGCCAACACACCTTACTCGTTAGAGCCCAATTGCAAAGAGTCCCCCGGCGGTTTGCGGGACCTGCAAATGCTGCTGTGGCTCGCCAAAGCCAGTGGTCTGGGGGAATCTTGGAAAGACTTAGGGCTGCACCACATGGTCACGCCGCTCGAGCTTCGCCAGTTGCAGCGCAATGAAGACTTGCTGTCACTGATCCGCTGGCGCTTGCACTACATTGCCCAACGGCGCGAAGACCGCTTGGTGTTCGATTTGCAAACCTCGGTGTCGCAAGACCTTGGGCTGGCGCCGCCTGAGGGTGAGCAGCGCCACGCCCGACGTGCCAGCGAAGCGCTGATGAAGCATTACTACTGGGCAGCCAAGGCGGTGACGCAACTGAACCAAATTGTTCACTTGAACATGCAGGAGTGGTTGTTTGAGGAGGCAACTGCCCACCCGCCTCGCCCCTTGAACGCTTTTTTTGCCGACAAGTCGGGTATGTTGGATGTGGTGGATGATGGTGTCTACCAACGCCACCCTGAAGCGATTTTGCAAACCTTTTTGCTCTACCAAGAAACGGTGGGCATCAAAGGGTTTTCAGCCCGAACACTCAGGGCGCTTTACAACGCTCGGGGGTTGATGGATGCAGGCTTCAGGCGAGACCCTGCTAACCGTGCGATGTTCATGCGCATTTTGCAGTCGCCGCAAGGCATTACCCACGCCATGCGTTTGATGAACCAAACGTCTGTGCTGGGGCGGTATTTGTGGGTGTTCAGGCGCATCGTCGGGCAAATGCAGCACGACCTGTTTCACGTCTACACGGTGGATCAACATATCTTGATGGTGCTGCGCAATGTGCGGCGTTTCTTCATCGTCGAACACGCCCATGAGTACCCGTTTTGTTCTCAACTGGCTGCGGGTTGGGAGCAGCCGTGGATTTTGTATGTGGCGGCACTGTTTCACGACATCGCCAAAGGGCGCGGCGGCGACCACTCCGATTTAGGCGAAAAAGAGGTGCGTGTTTTTTGCCGTCAGCATGCTGTGTCCAAAGACGATGCACAGTTGATTGCTTTCTTGGTGCGTGAACACCTGACCATGAGCCGTGTGGCGCAAAAGGAAGATTTGAGCGACCCAGAGGTCATTCAAGCGTTTGCAAAACGTGTGGGCAACGAACGCTATTTGCGTGCGCTGTATTTGCAGACAGTAGCCGACATCCGAGGTACAAGCCCCAAGGTGTGGAATGCGTGGAAAGGCAAGTTGCTGGAAGACCTGTACCGTGCCAGCGCTGCGGTGTTGGGTGGCCAAACCCATGACCCCGATGCGGTGGTCGAGACCCGCAAACGCCAAGCCTTGGAGACGCTGAACCTCTACGCCATGCCGTTTGAGTCGCACAAAGATTTATGGGCGACCTTGGATGTGGGTTACTTCATGCGCCACGATGCGGCAGATATTGCTTGGCACACCCGACAACTTTCTCGCCCCCTGGCCTTAGCCAAAGCTGAGGGTAAAACGCCTAGTGTGAGCGTCAAGGCCCGTTTGTCCCCCTTGGGTGAAGGCTTGCAGGTGATGGTCTACACACCAGACCAAACCGATTTGTTTGCGCGTATTTGCGGTTATTTCGACCAAGCTGGTTTCAGCATCTTGGACGCCAAGGTTCACACCGCTCGCAACGGCTATGCGCTGGATACCTTTCAGGTCGTCACAGAGATGCTCGACATCCATTACCGTGAGTTAACAGTCATGGTGGAAAACGACTTGAAGCACGCGATCGAGACTGCCGCCCCATTGCCACAAGCTTCAAGGGGCAGGGTTTCAAGGCGAGTCAAAAGTTTCCCTGTGGCGCCTCGCGTGAGTTTGCAACCCGATGAAAAAGCACAGCGTTGGTTGCTGTCGATTTCAGCCAGCGACCGCGTGGGCTTGCTGTATGGCGTGGCGCAGGTCTTGGCGCACCACCATATCAATGTGTTGTTGGCCAAAGTCACCACCTTGGGCGAGCGGGTGGAAGACACGTTTTTGATCGACGGCGCCGCCTTGCAGCACAACCGTCAGCAACTGGATTTAGAGACCGAGTTGCTTGGGGTCATCGGGGCTAATTAGTCGTCCTTGCGAGCGTAGCGAAGCAATCTCTGTCATTGCGAGCGCAGCGAAGCAATCCCTGTCATTGCGAGGAGTCGTCATTGCGAGCGCAGCGAAGCAATCTCCTTCATTGCAAGGAGTCGTCGTTGCGAGCGCAGCGAAGCAATCTCCAAAATCCATTCAAAGGTTTGCGCCGCAGGCTCGGCCTCGCCTCCATGCTTGCACAACGTCGGCTGCGGCCGACCTGCAACGCAAACCTCTTCTAAAGAGATTTTTTCAACTGATTACTTCGCTTCTCTCGCAATGACAGCGTAAATCGATGTCAGTTCTTTAGGTTGACGAAACTGGCTTTGGCGTTAGCAAAGACGCGACACAGGACAACGAAGTATCTTGAACATAGCAAGCTTCTCAAGGCGCGGGTCGCAGGTCTGAATCGCCCCGGGTATCGTGGAGGCCATTTGGTCTAAGTTGAGACGAATGTCTCTTGTCTATGGGCGAGTTGCCGATAGTAGTTTTCCTCAGCTTCAGCCGGTGGAATATATCCAATCGGTTCGAGCAGTCGGATGTGATTGAACCAGTGCACCCATTGCAAGGTGGCCAGTTCCACGGATTCCTTTGTCTTCCAAGGAGACCGGCGGTGTATCAACTCAGCCTTGTACAGCCCGTTGATGGTTTCTGCCAACGCGTTGTCGTAGCTGTCACCACGACTGCCTACTGATGGTTCGATGCCTACTTCTGCCAGTCTTTCGGTGTATCGAATCGATACGTATTGCGAACCACGATCGGAATGGTGAACCAAGGTTTCGTCCTGCTCAGGTTGGCGATCAAACAAAGCCTGCTCCAGTGCATCCAACACGAAGTCAGTGCGCATGGAGCTGCTCACGCGCCAACCCACAATACGCCGCGCATACACATCAATGACGAACGCCACGAACAGCCAGCCTTGCCAGGTGGACACGTACGTGAAGTCCGATACCCACAACTGGTTGGGCCGATCCGCATTGAACTGCCGATTGACCCTGTCCAATGGGCACGGGGCCGACTTATCGGGTGTGGTGGTGCGTATGACTTTGCCTCGGCGCACGCCGCACAGACCTTGTTGACGCATCAATCGTTCAACAGTGCAGCGCGCCACCGCGATACCTTCACGGTTCATTTGTTTCCAGACCTTGTCGGCTCCATAGACTTGCCAATTTGAATCCCACACGCGCTTGATTTGCGGCACCAAAATCAAGTCTCGTTTAGCCCTGTCGCTTTGCAGCGCGGGTATGCGTTGACGTCTGGCATGAAGCCGGTAACCAGATGGGGCCAATTGCAAAGCCTTGCAAATGGGCTCGACCCCGAAGGTGTCACGGTGTTGGTCAACAAAGGCTCTCAGGACTTGAGTCGGCGGTCGAGCTCCGCCTGGGCGAAAAACGCACTTGCCAACTTCAAAATCTCATTGGCGCGGCGCAATTCCCGGTTCTCTCGCTCCAAGGCCTTGAGTTGCTCGCGTTCGCTACTGGTCACGCCCTCGCGAACACCAGAGTCCACTTCGGCCTTCTTGACCCATTCCAGCAAGGTCGGCGGCACACAGCCGACCTTTGGTGCAATAGATTCAATGGCTGCCCACAGGGATGGGTACTCGCCCCGGTGTTCCTGCACCATGCGTACAGCGCGTTCGCGCATCTCTGGTGAAAAACGATTCGATTTCTTGTTCATGGCTCCATCTTCTCAAAGTTTGGAGCCTCCTCAAAACCCGGGGCGATTCAGATTGCTTCAGCCCTTTGGGCTTCGCAATGACGAGTTAATTGTTAATTGGGGTCAGATCCCAATTAATTTCAATGCAGATGCCTTGGCCGCCGCCCACCGTGTCCGCTGCCGCCACCGCCCTGCCCCTTGGGCGGCTTGCTGATTTCAAGCGAACTGACCAACGATTCGAAGCGCTTGCTGAACAGCTTGTCCACTTCGGTGACCACATCGCTAAGCTCTGAAGCCTCGAAGTGGCGTTCCATCAAGTTGACCAAATCTTGCACCAGCAAATCACGCTGCACCTGCATGATGGCCGCAGGTGTGGGGCCCACAAACAGCATCACAAAATCGTCGCGTGAATCGCGGCCTTGTTGCTCGTCTTCTTCATCGAACTCGGCGTCGTAAAAGGTGACTTCCAAGGCCGCACCCGCAGAGGTGAGGTCATTTAAAGCCATGCACATCTCGTCCAAGGCTTGACGAAAGTCGTCCTCGCCCTTGACGGTCCAACATATTTGAAGAATATGGTCGTTGGCATCAAAGCGGATGCCGGGTTCTTCTTCGTAAAAGCTGTCTGCGCCCTCGCTCAGCGAACGAGCACCTGCATAAACCCAAACAGAGCGCAAAGCGTCTTGAATTTGCTCGAAAGTGACCTCTTCGCGCAACGGGACAGCGCCGTGCACATGGATCTCGAAAGTGGTGGTGAACTTAGACATGAAAGCATGATAGCAGTGGCTTTATGCCCTGGTGCCCGGGACCGGAATCGAACCGGTACGCCCCTTATGCAGGAAAGCGGCGGATTTTAAGTCCGCTGTGTCTACCAATTTCACCACCCGGGCGGTGCGCAGATGCCCTATTGTGGCAAATTTTGAAATCAGTTTTGAAGTGCCTGCTCTTTCAGCACTATGCGTTGGCCAGCATCTTTGGGAATCATCACTTTAGAACCTTGAAAATAGATTTGAAGAGCGTTGATTTGGGTAGAAGCAATCACCCAAGGGGAGGATCCATGGATACTTTTACCCTCGCCCGCTTTCAGAGTTACAACGGTTCGCACACGCTTGCCATCATCCACACACACTTGCACATCCTTGGTGGGAAGCAAGTAGACATAGGTGCCTGTTTTGTTGATGGACACCGGCGCCGCAGGTGTGGGCTCTGCGGTTAAGGACTTGCAGTCGCCAGCCACCTCCGCCACAGCAGGAGCCGAGACGGGGGGTGTAAGCACTGGAGAGATGTTTTCAGTGACCGTGCTGGCGGTCTCTATAGGCTTGGTTGGTACAGGCGCTTGAGGTGCAGGCTCTTCTTCCTTGGCCGGTTCAGCTTCAACGACAGGCTGGGCGGTGAAGGGTTCTATCCATTCCGTGAAAATTTGGGGCGTTGGGCTCTGGTTGGCTTGCCAATTCAACAGCATAAAGACCACCACCAAGGCCGCACCTACCACCAACAAAGCTTTGTAAGGACTGGACGGGCGACGCACCAGCGAGGTGTCGATAGTGCCTTTCAGGTTTGTTTCAGACAGCCTGATGATGTCGTCGATGACATTCACCGACTTGGGTGCTTGTTCTAGCGCGGCTCGGGCCGCAGCATCTTCTGCACTGTGCTGGTTTTGCAACAGCCGCAGTACGCGACGCATGCTTTGCGCCTTGATTTGAGGCGAGTAAAAATTCGAGTCCCCTCCCTCTTCCAATTGACGCACCTGCCCCGGCGACAAATTGGCCATGGCGGCCAATTGCGCCAGATCCAAACCAGCGGCTTCACGCAAGGTTCTCAGGATTTCCGCGTCATTTTCAGAAGTTGGGTCCATGAAGAAAAAGGTTTATTTGTCAAAACCGCTGAATGTACTGACAAATTATGACTGCGTCTATGAGGTATTGTGCGGGTATGGAAGTTCTTCAAATCCCAGGCCCAAGCACCCGCGCCCCCTTGGTTTTCCTGCATGAGGGGCTGGGTTCGGTCGCCATGTGGCAAGGCCGTGCGGGCGATTGGCCAAAACAAGTCTGCCAAGCCGCTGGGCGGGCCGGTTGGGTGTATTCCCGTCGTGGCTATGGGCAGTCGCCTGCCATCCCCGATGTGCGCGGCAGCGGCCGCTTGGGGGCTGACTATATGCACCGCGAGGCGTGGGAGGTATTGCCCGCCTTGCTACGCGAGTGGGGTGTGAACAAGCCCGTGCTGATCGGCCACTCGGATGGCGGCACTATCGCGTTGCTGCACGCGGCGCGGTTTGCGGTTGAGGGCTGCATGGTGATGGCGCCGCACCTGATGGTGGAAGACATGACCGTCAGCGCCATCGAAGCAGCCAAGCAAGCTTATGAAACAGGGGATTTACGCCAAAAGCTGATGCGCTACCACGCCGATGTGGATTGCGCTTTTTGGCAATGGAACGATATCTGGCTGTCGCAGGCGTTCCGCAGCTTTGATATTCGCGAGGAATGCCAAGCCATTAAAGCACCGGTGTTGGCGCTGCAAGGGGTGGATGACGCGTATGGCAGTTTGCGTCACTTGGAAGAGTTGCACACGGCGGGCACGGTAGAGCGCCATGTGCTGCCCGATTGCGGGCATTCACCGCACAAAGACCAAGCGCAAAAGAGCTTGGAATTGGTGGTGGGGTTTTTAGAGGGTTTGGCTTGAGCGTATGGTCTGCGACAAGCTTTCAATATCGGCAGCAC
>JBILIR010000057.1:0-7802 GCA_044368955.1 Limnohabitans sp. | reverse complement strand
CACCATGGACACCGGATTTTCTGTGGGTGGCCCGGCAGCGGGACACCCCTTGATGCAAACCGCAGCCGATCCATCGGGCAAACGCATCAAAGGCACGTTAAACAATTGCGCTAGCAGCATGACGCCTTGGGGCACCTATTTGTCTGGGGAAGAAAACTGGGCGTTTTACTTTGCCGCTGGTGACAAACCTTCAGCCCATCATCAGCGCTGGGGCTTACGCGCCAAAAGTTTTTACCAATGGGATAAACATGATGAGCGTTTTGATGCCGCTCGCCATCCGAATGAACCCAATCGTTTCGGCTGGATTGTCGAAGTCGATCCTATGGATCCCAACAGTACTCCGATTAAACGCACTGCAATTGGCAGGGGTGCGCATGAAGGCGCGTGGGTAACGCAATCTGGCGATGGACGCGCCGTGGTGTATTCGGGCGAAGACGCTCGGTTTGAATATATTTATAAATTCATCAGCCGCGACAAGATCGCTCCGGGCGGTGCTGCAGCTAACCGTGAATTGCTAGACCACGGTATCTTGTATGTGGCAAGGTTTGATGCCGATGGCAGTGGGCGTTGGTTGCCGCTGATACACGGCATTGGGCCTCTGACTGTCGCCAACGGTTTTGCCGACCAAGGTGAAGTTTTGATCAAAGGGAGACAGGCCAGTGACTTGCTGGGGGCGACCAAAATGGACCGCCCCGAATGGCTGACCATAGACCGCGAGAGCGGTTGGGTGTATTGCACACTCACCAACAACAGCAACCGAGGACAAACCAATCATCCCGGTGTGGATTCAGCCAATCCCCGGGTCAACAACACCATGGGTCAAATCATTCGTTGGCGTGATGCCCAAATGTTTGCAGGTGATGCATTTGTCTGGAACCATTTGCTGCTGGCAGGCGACCCAGCCAACGAACGCGAGCAGGCTAAGGGCAATATCAAAGGCGATTTTTTTGGTTGCCCCGATGGCTTGTCTCTAGGACCGGGTGGTTTGCTGTGGATACAAACCGATGTGCATTCCAGCCAACTGAATCAAGGGGAATTCAAGCGCATAGGCAACAACCAGATGTTGGTTTGCGACACCAGCAGCGGTGAAGTCAAGCGCTTTCTTACCGGCCCCAATATGTGTGAAATCACCGGACTGTCGTTTTCTCCCGATGGCACCACCTTGTTCATCAACGTTCAACACCCCGGCGAATCTCCCAGCGATCGAGGGGATCCTAAAAACCCCAACCAGCATTCCAGTTGGCCAGACCAAACCGAAGCGAACCGTCCGCGTTCAGCAACGGTTGCCATTAGAAAAGTCAATGGTGGCGTGATAGGTTTGTGAATATGCGTTTTGACGAGCCTGGAATTCTGATAAATATGTAATTCACTTGCTCGGGTCAAGGTCGATGCGCCAACAAAAAAACAGTGCTTTTGCCTTTTAGAAATACATAAGGCCACTGGTACATGGCAACTCTACTCGGAAGCTTGTTCCAAAATTCGTCCTTGTTGTGAAATCGATCTTTCCCTTATGCGATTCGACGATGGTTTTCGATAGCCACAAACCAATACCTATGCCTGTTTCCTTATTGGTTCTCAGCAAATCAAACACCAGAGATTCAATCTCAGGAGCGATGCCACAGCCATTGTCTGACACTGTCAAAAAGATTCGATCGTCCTTTAAATTTGTTTGTATCGTGATGATCTTTTTCCCCTGAAATGCGGCAGGGAATGCCTCGCTGGCATTTGTCATCAGGTTCAAGATGACTTGTTGTAGTTGTGTTTTGTCACCTGTGAAATTCAAAGACTGCGGATGTAATTGCAATTGCATATCGATGGACTGACTTTGCAAAGCGGGTTGACACAACAACAGAACATCCTTTACGAGTTCATTAAAGTCAAACTTTGAGATCGACTTAGGACCATTACCAAACATGTTTCGCAGAGTCGAAATGATGGTGGCAGCTCTCTGATTGGCTTTTCGTAACCCAGTCATTGCTTTATCAATGCTAGTGTCTTTGTTTAACTTGGCGTCATGTTCGTTCAGCACCAATTCGATCATATCGGCATTGAGCTGTATCACAGCCAGGGGTTGGTTTAGTTCGTGTGCCAGGCTGGCTACCAATGCACCCATGCCTGCAGTTTTGTTAAAAAGCGTGAGTTGTCTGATGATCTCTTCACGTTCTTCTAACAGTTGTTTCAAAGAGAGGCTGGTGCGCTGCATGACATCTGCACGCTCGTTGGTTAAGGTCAACTCATGGGCAACAGCCAATTTATTTTTCTCTGCAATCTCAAGAAAGATGCGAAGAAATGCAATATTGCAAAGCGTAATCGACATGAACTGACCAATAACCATGATTGCTTGGTTCCAACTAGGCGCATAGATGTCATCAATCGACCCCGCCATCCATACGCCTACAGCACGAATAGCTAAAGTGCTACTCAGAATCAATCCACCTGCCATCAGCAATTTGGCGCCTAAGGATTCACGCACTTTATGCAGCTTGAGTCCGATAAGAAAATAGTCAAAACAAATTACCGCATAAAAGGCATTGAAGATAATCAAGGCCTCCCATTCAGCTTGTTGAAAATAAATTAAATAAACAAACAAAATAAAATAACCAACATTGAGCAGGTTGTAAACCTTATATGCACGATGCTGAGGCTCAGGTAATAAATACATGCGCAAAGCCACCATGCGTCCCCAGTTACCAACCAGCATCAATAATTGGGCCACATAGAAAAACAAAAAATCAGATACCTGACCTCGCATCGCTAACAAGACCACAGCCATTCCGCTGAACATACCCGCTGCGCACCAAAGTTTGACCTGAAAGCTTCTGTACTCTTGCAAAGCAAGCCAAATTGCACCGTGCAATATCAGGTACACGAAGCAAATCATAAAAATGGTGGTTTGGGTGTCCAGATGCATATACGCAGCTTATAGCTATTCGCTTGTAAATATGCTTGCCAGTCCTTCCAAGCGTTCTAGCGCCATTCCACAGCCTCTTACAACGCATGTCAGCGGTTCATCCGCCAGTATCACAGGTATGCCTGTTTCTTCTGAAATCATCTTGTCTAAATCTTTCAAAAGCGCACCCCCACCAGTGAGAACGATACCTCGGTCGGCAATGTCCGAGCTGAGCTCGGGAGGTGTGTTCTCCAGCGCAATCTTGATGGCAGTTATAAGCCCATTAAGCGGTTCGGCGAGCGCTTCCAACATTTCAGTTGTGGACACAGTAAACGACTGTGGAATACCTTGAGCTAAGTTACGACCGGTAACTTCCATCTCTTTGTATTCTGCACTCGGGTAAGCAACCCCGATTTGTTTTTTCAAATTTTCTGCAGTTTGGTCGCCGATCAACATGCCATAGCTGCGACGAATGTAGTTGACGATAGCTTCGTCAAACTTATCGCCACCAATGCGAACACTCCCTTTGTAAACCATGCCACCTAATGAGATGATTCCAACTTCAGTGGTGCCACCACCAATGTCGACAACCATTGAGCCACACGCATCTGCCACTGGCAACCCAGCGCCAATGGCAGCAGCCATAGGCTCTTCAATCAAGTACACCTCGGATGCACCCGCTGCCAACGCCGATTCACGAATTGCTCTGCGCTCAACTTGCGTAGACCCACAAGGTACGCAAATGATGATTCGTGGACTTGGCCTCAAAAAACTTTTGGCATGAATAGAGCGAATAAAGTGCTTGAGCATTTGCTCGGTGATGGTGAAATCTGCAATGACGCCATCTTTCATGGGTCGGATTGCTTCAATGCTGTACGGAACTCGCCCAAGCATTGACTTAGCTTCTCGACCAACTGCTATTACATTTTTTTTACCGCTAACACCTGCAATATGCTGAATCGCGACTACCGATGGCTCATTGAGTACAACCCCTTGGCTCTTTGCATAAATTAATGTGTTTGCTGTCCCCAGATCGATAGCCAAATCTGTGGAATACCAACGGGTTAAATAGTGCAACAGTCTCATTTTGTGCTGTTGAGCATGTCACCTTGAAACTGTCCGCCTCGCTCAATGTCTATGTCTAAATATGAAAGTTTGCCAGATACTTTGCCAGTCTTGCGAATTTGTAAAAGTCCCTGACATACAACGTCATCCATCAAAACACCATAGACATCTATTTCTTTGGCTGTAACCTTACCTTTGATATGACCGGAAGGACCAATGTCTAATTTATTTGACGTAATCTCTCCTGTCACTGAACCGTTGATTTCTGCAAGGCCTGGGGCATGAATTGTTCCAACAAATTTCACTCCTGCAGGGATATACAAATCATTGGCTTTGGGTCTATCCTCTTCCATAACCATTGGCTTCAGTTGCAGGTTTGGTTGTTGACTTCAAAAGAAAAGCGGGAATCTTTTGTTGAGGATATGAGGGCGTTGCTGTGTGACGTCTGACGACATTGAATTCAAACTCTGTAAGCTCAACCCCGATTTTTTTGGCATACAAACGGGCATGCCAAATCAGTGTCTGTGTGCTTTTATTGAAATAGCTGACGTCACCCTCTTCAATGGCTTGGATTTGATGCTGACTCATACCAAGGAGTTTGCACATCATTTCAAGTGACAGACCTTTTCGGTTCCGCGCCTCTTGTAGAAAACGACCCGCCTGAATCACCTTGTCTGGTTCTGATGCTAAATGAAGTGTCATAGAAGTACCCTTAAAGCTAGGAAAAGGTAGCTTGTAATATCACCTCAATCATGATGATTGACCACCCCCAAATAGGGATATTTTTCATCAACATTCTTAAATATTTTTTTTAAAAAAGTTATTACAAAGTGTTATTTAAGGTTAAATCATGGAAAATTAAAATGATCAGTCAAATATTCCTCAGTGAGAACCATGACCGCCAAAGGACTTGTTTTTTTAGTTGAAGATGACGACGACCTTCGCTTGAACTTGGGTGATATGTTGAGGCATCTTGGATATGAGGTTAAAGACTTTGACAGCGCGATAGCGTTTTTACAAAAGGCCCAAAGCTGGGCACCAGCTGTCTTGGTTATGGATATGCGCATGCCACAAATGACTGGCTTGGATTTGCACAAAGCATTGATTGAGAAAGATTGGTCCTTGCCCATCATTTACATGAGTGGCGAAAGTCAGACTCAAGAAATCATTGATGCGATGAAGTACGGTGCCATTGAATTTTTATGTAAACCCTTTCCCTACACTCAGTTAATCCAAGCCATCGACAAAGGATTAAAACTAGATTCTCAACGCCATGAAGACCGAAAGCGTCTACTTCTTGTGGACTCGCTTCACCAAAGCTTGAACCAACGAGAGCAAAGCATTCTGTCTTTGATGCTAATGGGACATGGCAACAAATATATTGCTTCTGACAAAGGCTTAATGGCTGACACCATTAAGAAATACCGCGGCCAGATTCTGTCAAAGATGCAAGTCAGTTCTTTGGCTGAATTGCTTGCTCTTTGCAAAGGTTATATTCCTCCAGCAGGAAAAATTTAATTTTTATGAATCAAAACAGCCTCAATGTTCTCGGTACACCGCTTGTCGCCTGCTCCTACGACCCTTTGACGGGTTACTTTCGAGATGGCTGTTGCTACACGGATGACAATGACAAAGGCAGCCATGTCATTTGTACAAAAGTAACGCAAGCATTTTTGGATTTCTCACTTCAACAGGGAAACGATCTGATCACCCCTCGCCCAGAATACCGATTCAAGGGCTTGAAGGCTGGTGACCGCTGGTGCCTGTGCGCATTGAGATGGCGGCAAGCCTATGAAGCTGGCGTAGCGCCTGAACCTGTTCTTGAAAGCACCCACAACCGGGCTCTTGATTACGTCTCGCTTGAGTGGCTACAGTCAGTTGGCAATTAAAAAGTCCAGAATGGCCTGAGCCACTTTGGATGGCGCTTCACGCTGCGGGAAGTGACCCACACCGGGCAGTAACTGGCGAACATAAGGCCCGCTGAAAAACTTCTCACGCTTGGCAGAGGTGGCAGGCAAACTCACCCCATCGGCTTCGCCGTGCAACATCAAGGTTGGCACATTCAACACCGGTGCAGGGTGCAACAGCGCTTCATCGGCGGCGTAGTAAGGGTCGCTGGGCGCATGGCCCCAGCGGTGCTGGTAGGAGTGCAAAGTCACCTCGGCCCAATCAGGGTTGTTGAACGCCATGGCGGTTTGCTCAAACTCATTGGGCAAATACCAACCCTTGGGCGCCCAGGTGTCCCACATGCGTTGCGAGAATTCTTTGCCGTTGGCGCGTACATAGCGTTCACCGCGAGCAGTGGCCATGAACCAGTGGTACCAATAGAGCTGGGTTTGTTCCATGCTCAAGTCTTGCGTGGGGTCGTTGGTGCCATACCCCACTGACAACAACGCCATATGACTGGCAATCCCTGGCTGTAAACCACAGGCGTTGGCGACCGCCCTTGCGCCCCAGTCGTGGCCGACCAACACAGGTTTTTCAAGTCCCAAGGCCTGCACAAACTCCACCATGTCACGCCCCAAGGCAGACAACTGACCCGTACGCGGCGTGTCTTCGCGCAAAAACGTGGTGGGCAAAAAACCGCGCAAAGCGGGAACGAGTACGCGGTAACCCGCTTGGACCAAATGGGGCACAACTTCATGCCAACAACGAGGGCTGTCGGGCCAACCGTGGGTGAGAACGATGGTGTGGTGCCCCTCGGGGTTCCATTCTTTGTAGCCTATTCGCAGCAACGCGGTTTCGATAAATTGCATGAGGCGCATGTTACTCAACACCTGCACCGACAAAGCCCTGGTCTGTGCCACACTGGCGACATGGAAACTGAACTTTCTCAGGACTGGGTTGGCGCTCAAGCAACGGCTGCCGAACTGCTCAGGCAGCAAGCTTGCCGTGAACCTTTTCATGCTTTGATGCCCCCTTTTGCGATTCAAACCCTGGAACAAGCCTATGCCAGCCAAGACGCCTTTGTGCAACAACAAGCAGCGCAAAGAAACACGCAGCTTGGCGGCTACAAAATCGCCATCACCACACCGGCCATGCGAAGCTTTGTGGGCTTTGACGATGCAATATCTGGCTGTGTTTTGGCGGACACGGTGTTTGCCAGCGGCCACCGCGTACAAGCCGCTGCTTATCAACATTTGATTGTGGAATTTGAGTTGGCCTTGCAATTTGGCCAAGACCTCCCCGAACGCGCAGACGATTGGGACAGGCACAGCATCTTGCCCTACCTAGACTGCGCTTACCCCTCGCTTGAAATAGCCGACGACCGTTTTGCCGACTACGCTTTGTTAAAAAAAGGCTTTTTCAGTTTGGTGGCTGAAAACGCTTGGAACCATGGGGTTGTGTTGGGTTCCGCCATTGCAGCCAAAGACTTTGACACGCTGTGGCAAACCCAAGCCAGCGCCTTCATCAACGACCAAGCCATTGGCAAAGGTCATTGCAGCGATGTGATGGGGCATCCGCTCATCGCCATGGCATGGATAGCCAACCATTTGAGTATGCGCGGTCGGCGTTTCAAAGCGGGCGACTGGGTTACCACCGGCAGTTGGGTGGCGTCGCAGTTTCCCTTGGCAGGGCAAGAACTTCGCTTTGCAATGCCGGGCTTGGCTGAAGTTACTTTGGCGGTTTGTTAAGCACACCTTCTTGGCGTATGAAGGGGCCTCTGGTGCAAGCAATTTGCTGAAAGCTTTTCATGACGGTGCCAAATTCCACTGGTATGAATACACTGGACTGAGTTTTGGTGATCAAACGTGCGCCGCTTTGCATTTGTCCTTCGTAGCCATAGAACTGCAAGTACCTGACTTTGTTTTTATCGCAATCAAACTCTAAATGGGTGGTCGCCGAC
>JBILIR010000056.1:0-7810 GCA_044368955.1 Limnohabitans sp. | reverse complement strand
GGATGATGCCTTTGGGGCGCAGGTCGAAATGCTCGTTCACCAAGGCGGCGATTTTGTCGTCAGCGATGACGCCGGTGCCGTGGGTGTTGATGGTGATGTTCATCGGACGCGCCACGCCAATCGCGTAAGCCACTTGCACTTGGCATTGGGTGGCCAAGCCGGCAGCCACCACGTTTTTGGCGACATAACGGGCGGCGTAAGCGGCCGAGCGGTCCACCTTGGAGGGGTCTTTGCCGGAGAACGCGCCACCACCGTGGGGGCAAGCGCCGCCATAGGTGTCAACGATGATCTTGCGACCAGTCAGACCGCAATCGCCTTGAGGGCCGCCAATGACAAAACGGCCGGTGGGGTTAACCAAGTATTTGGTGTCCTTGAGCCATTCTTTGGGCAACACGGGCTTGATGAGTTCTTCGATGATGGCCTCGTTGAACGACGCTTTCATCTTGGTTTGTGACTCGGATTGGTCTGGGCTGTGCTGTGTAGACAGCACCACTGTGTCGATGCTGTGGGGCTTGCCGTCGACATAGCGCATGGTCACTTGGCTTTTGGCGTCGGGGCGCAAAAAAGGCAAGCGGCCATCGCGGCGCAGTTGGGCTTGGCGCTCCATCAAGCGGTGGGCGTAGTAAATGGGCGCGGGCATCAGTTCGGGGGTTTCGCTGCAGGCGTAGCCAAACATCAGGCCTTGGTCACCCGCACCTGTATTTAAGTGGTCGTCGGAGGCGTGGTCGACGCCTTGGGCGATGTCGTTGGACTGCTTGTCGTAGCACACCATGACCGCGCAACCTTTGTAATCGATGCCGTACTCGGTGTTGTCGTAGCCGATGCGCTTGATGGTGTCACGCGCCACTTGGATGTAGTCCACGTGTGCGTTGGTGGTGATCTCGCCAGCCAACACCACCAAACCGGTGTTGGTCAGGGTTTCGGCCGCAACGCGGCTGCGTGGGTCTTGTTTGAAGATGGCATCCAAAATCGCGTCTGACACTTGGTCAGCGACTTTGTCGGGATGACCTTCGGACACGGATTCGGATGTAAAGAGATAGTCGTTCGCCATAAAAATGCTCCTGTGTTGGTGTGATGCGTTGCCAAAACAAGGAGTCCGGCGAACGCTTTAGCAGATGGCTGGAAACCAGCCGACTCTTTCGAGTGTGTCGCCCTGCAAGTTGCTTCATTAACTCAGCGACAATGGGCATTCTAATCAATCGAACAGAGACCTTCGGGGCCTTTTGCGCCAAAAAGCATTTGCATATTCAATGACAAGTTTGTTTCGTTTTCTGGCCTTGATACCTTTGCGATGGATGCAAGGCTTGGGCGCTGGACTGGGCTGGTTGGTGTGGCTCTTGTCCCCTGCTTACCGGCGACAGTTTCAACGTCAAATTCAAGCTGCAGGATTGACATGGACGCAAACCCGCGCTGCGGTGGCCGCCACCGGCAAGATGGTGGCAGAGCTGCCTTGGCTGTGGGCCAGAGCGCAAGGCCAATCGGTGTTGCCGCGTGTGCATTGGGAAGGGCTTGCGTATTTTGAAGCGGCCATGCAAAACGGCAAGGGCGTGATTTTGTTGTCGCCGCATTTAGGCTGCTGGGAAATGGGCGGACAAGCCTTGGCCGAAAAACTGGGCCCTGACTTCGGCGACTTGTTGGCCTTGTACCGACCGCCGCGCAAAGTGTGGTTGCAAGAGGTGGTTGGCTTGTCTAGGCAGCGTCAATATTTTCAAACCGCCAGTGCCACGTTGCGTGGGGTGCGTGCCTTGGTCAAGCATTTGCACAAAGGTGGCTTCACCGCCATCTTGCCCGACCAAGTGCCGCCCGAGGGTCAAGGCGTTTGGGCACCTTTTTTTGGACGACCGGTTTACACCATGACTTTGCTGCCCAAGTTGGCGCAGCAAACCGGTGCCACGGTGTTGCTGGCTTGGTGCGAACGCTTAGACGCAGGTCGTTATGTGTTTCATGTCTTGCCTCCAAGTTTGCAGGCCTTGAACCAAACCGATACCAGTCCTGCACAAGCCGCCTTGCTGATGAACCAAGCGATTGAACGCATGGTCTTGTCTCATCCCGACCAATACCTGTGGGGCTATGCGCGTGACAAACAACCTCGGGCTGGCGACTGACGATGGATGCATTCGTGGCTTGGTCTATGCGGGTTTTGCAACACTTGCCTTTGCCGGTGTTGCGTGGTTTGGGTTTGGTGCTGGGTAATTTGTTGTGGTTGCTGGCGCACAAGCGCCGCAAAGTGGTGCTGACCAATCTGGCTTTGTGCTTTCCGGCAGTGGGCGCTCAAGAGCAACGTCGGATGGGGCGAGCGCATCTGGTGTTGTTTGCCCAAGCTTGGCTGGACCGTGCCTGGTTGTGGCATGGCAGCCCTGTCTTGGTGGCCAGTCGCTTGCAATTGGTGGGCGATGTGCAGGCTTTGCAGCAGGGCAAGGGCGCGGTCTTGTTTGCGCCGCATTTTGTGGGTCTGGACGCGGGTTGGACCGCGCTGTGTTTACACCTTCAACGCAACTTCACCACCATCTACACGCCGCAGCGATCTGCAGGCATCGATAAATGGGTGCTGCATGGGCGCCAGCGTTTTGGGCAGGTGCGCTTGTTTCGCCGAGAAGATGGCTTTAAAGCCATCGTCAGCACCTTGCGTCAAGGTGATTTGCTGTACCTCTTGCCAGATATGAACTTCCGCCTAGAAGAATCGATTTTTGTGCCTTTTTACAGTGTGCCTGCTGCAACCGTCACCACACTGCCACGTTTGTCTCGCTTGGGGCAGGTGCCAGTGGTGCCCGTCACCACCCGCTTGACTGCCAGCGGCTACGAGGTGCAGGTGCATCCCGCATGGACGGACTACCCCACAGAGGATGTGCAAGCCGACACCACCATGATGAACCAACGTTTACAAACTTGGATTGACACCATGCCCACGCAGTACTACTGGGTGCATAAGCGCTTCAAGTCAAGGCCCAACGACGAAGCTTCGCTGTACCCGCCCGGCACCGATTAAGTTGTGTTTAAAAACGCCAACAAGCTTTGCGCCACCAAAGTGGGCTGTTCATGCACCAACCAGTGGCTGCCGTCTGCAACACGTTGCAAAGTTAAATCGGGGATGTATTCTTCCAAGCCATCGATCAAGCCGGGCGGCAAAGCGATGTCTTGCATACCCCACAAAACCAAGGTGGGCACCAAAATATCCAACATGGACTTGGGCAAAGTGATGGCTGCCGCAGCGGAGTCGTCCTTGCGAGGTGGTCGCAGTGGAGAAGCGCGGTAGTAGTTCAGCGCCCCCGTTAAGCCTTGCGACCACACCTCGCGGTACTGCGCTTTGACGCTGTCGGTCAGCCACGCATAGGGGCCATCGATAGCGCCCATGTTGGTAAAGAAAGCCCATAAACGGCGGTAGTCGTCTTCAGCCAGCAAACTTTCAGCATCCGGTCGAATCAGGAAATTCATATACGCGCTGGCGGCTTGTTGCTCGGGGCTGGACTGCAACTCACGCAAAAAAGTGCCTGGATGAGGGGAGTTGATGATGGCGAGCTTGGCCATGGTCTCGGGGAACTGGTTGGCCATGTTCCAAGCCACCGCGCCGCCCCAGTCATGGGCGACCAAACAAGCCAAGGGCTGTTGGGGCGACAGCTGTTCTTTCAAAGCGACCAAGTCTTGCACCAAATGTTTGGCGCGGTAGGCCGACACATCGGCGGGGGCACTGGAGTTTGCGTAACCACGCAGATTGGGGGCGACGCAAAAGTAGCCGCCATGCTCAGGCGTAGAGAAAAAATCCAGCATTGCATCCCACACAAACGCAGCTTCGGGAAAGCCATGCAAAAACAGCATCAGGGGGCGGCCTTGCACACCAGCCATGCGGCAGTCCAAAGTGATGCCGTTGGACAGGCTCAACAGTTGCTTTTTCATAAGACGGGTGTGGGCGCTGGTGTGGATTCAGGTGCAGGGGTAGGGTGGGTCCAGCCATACAGCTCCATGCTCACTGCTTCAACGCCTTGTTTTTTCAGCGATGAAAACAAATGCGCTTGGCCACCACCGGACTGCAGCTTGGCAATCGACAAAGCTTTTTGGCCTTCGCTGCGGTTGAGTTTGTCAGCCTTGGTGAGCAGCATCAAAAACTTCAAACCCTCTTCCACCTTGGGGCGTATCACTTCCAACAAAATTTCATCGAGTTCGGTCAAGCCTAGGCGGGGGTCGCACAGTAACACCACGCCTTTCAAGTTGTCCCGTGTCATCAAATAGTTAGCCATGACACGCTGCCAACGCACTTTGTCGGCCTTGGGAACAGCGGCGTAGCCGTAGCCTGGCAAGTCGGCCAGCACCGCGTCGGTCAGGTTCTGCCGACCCAGTGCAAACAGGTTGATGTGTTGGGTGCGACCAGGCGTTTTAGAGGCATAGGCCAATTGCCGTTGCTGGGTCAGCACATTGATACAGGTGGATTTGCCCGCATTAGAGCGTCCAACAAACGCAATTTCGGGTTGGTCGTAGGCGGGGAGGTGGTGCAACTGTGCAGCGGTGGTCAAAAAGCGAGCGGTATGCAACCAGCCCACGGCCTGTTTGATGCGCTGCGCCTGTGCGTCGTCCAGCGGGGGTGAGCTTGAGGCCAAAGGGTTTCTTCCAGAACGCCCAAAGAGGCGGACAGGGCTGCATTGTAGAATCCCCAGCAGAATTGATAACCCATAGAAGCCATGAATTTTTTAGCCCGATTGCTGATTGTTACCAGCGCAATGCTTGCTTGCAGCCTAGCGCTTGCCGCCGACCCCCCTGCTGCTCCTGCCAAAGCTGACGCTGCCAAGGGCGGCGCTTTGTATGGGGCAGTCTGTACCTCTTGCCATGGTGCTGATGGCAATTCCGGTGCGCCCATCTACCCCAAACTGGCCCAGCAACACCCTGAATACATTGCCAAGCAATTGGTTGAATACAAGTCTGGCAAGCGCGCCAACGCCATCATGTCTGGTCTGGCGGCCTCTTTGAGCGAAGAAGACACACGCAACATTGGTGCTTTTCTTGCCAGCAAAACTTCCAAGCCTGGTTTCGCCAAAGACAAAGACCTCGCCACCTTGGGTGAAAAAATCTACCGTGGCGGCATCGCCGATCGCCAAATTCCGGCTTGCGCCGGTTGCCACAGCCCCACAGGTGCTGGCATTCCCTCGCAATACCCCCGTTTGGCTGGCCAGCACGCCGAGTACACCGCGTCGCAACTCACCCAATTCCGTGATGGCGTTCGTTTGAACAACCTGCAAATGAGCCAAGTGGCGGCCAAACTCAATGACAAGGAAATCAAAGCCTTGGCAGATTACATCGCCGGTTTAAACTAAACTTTAGTTTGAACACAAAGCACAAAGGCTGACGTGATGTCAGCCTTTTTTCATGGAGTTAAGACAATGTTGATTCGAATCGCCCCCCCTGCTGCATCTGTTGATCTGCCCAGTGACATCACTCCTCAGACGGCCTATTTGAATCGCCGCCAACTGATTGCGCACAGCGTGGCTGCCGGTGTACTGGGGAGCGGTCTGTCTGCCGCATGGGCGCAAGCCACACCAGCGCCCACCGTGGCGCCTGGGAAACTACCCGCCTTGGCCAACAAGCGCTCGAACTTGGAAGGTAGCTTGGCCACCGATGTGCCCACCGCCTACACCTATGCCAGCACCTACAACAACTTCTACGAATTCGGCACCGACAAGTCTGAACCTGCGCGCAATGCCCACACGATGAAGACCAAGCCTTGGACCTTAGAGATTGAGGGTTTGGTGAAAAAACCCATGCGTTTGGGATTGGAAGAGGTGATGAAGTTAGGCGCGATGCAAGAGCGTATCTACCGTATGCGTTGTGTAGAGGGATGGTCCATGGTCATTCCTTGGATTGGTTTTTCTTTGTCTGCTTTGATCAAACACGCCGAACCCTTGGGCAGTGCCAAATTCATCGAGTTTGTGACCTTGGCTGACCCCAAGACCATGCCCAATGTCGGCTCGCGTGTGCTGGACTGGCCTTATACCGAGGGCCTGCGCATGGACGAAGCCATGCACCCCTTAACCCTGCTGACCTTTGGCATGTATGGCGAAATACTGCCCAACCAAAATGGTGCGCCCATTCGTTTGAATGTGCCTTGGAAATACGGATTTAAAAATGCCAAAAGCATTGTGAAGATTCGCTTCACCGAGAAACAGCCCGCTACCGCTTGGAACAAAGCCGCTGCCAATGAATATGGCTTTTATTCCAATGTGAACCCGAATGTGGACCACCCGCGCTGGAGCCAAGCGACCGAGCGTCGCATTGGCGAAGATGGGCTGTTCAACAAAAAGCGCAAAACCTTGATGTTCAACGGCTATGAAGCGCAGGTGGCGTCTTTGTACAGCGGCATGGACTTGAGCAAAAATTTCTGACGCAAGCAGCTTTTCGCATGAACTGGCGCACACCGCTTTTGTCGCCTTGGGCCAAACCCTTTGTTTGGTTTGTGCTCACACTGCCTGCCGCTTGGCTTATTTACGCTGCATTCAATGATCTTTTAGGCGCCAACCCCGCAGAGGCCTTGACTCGCAGCACAGGCGACTGGACTTTGCGCGGGCTGTGCATGGTGCTGGCCATCACGCCTTTGCGTGAACTCACTGCAACGCCTGCACTTCTGCGTTTTCGTCGCAGCTTTGGTGTCACTACCTTTGTGTACGCTTGCCTGCATATGCTTTGCTACGCTTGGTTTGACCAAGGTTTTGCATTGGATGATATTTGGCAAGACATATTGAAGCGGCCCTTTATTTGGTTGGGTTTTGGCGGGTTGGTTTGCATGTTGCCCTTGGCCTTGACATCTTTTAATGCGGCTATTCGCTACCTGGGAGTGAGGCGTTGGCAAATCCTGCACCGCTTGGTCTATGCCGTGGCCGTGTTGGCCGTGTTGCATTTTTTCTGGATGCGTGCAGGCAAAAACGACTTCGCTGAAGTGCTTGTCTATGCGGCTGTTTTAGGACTCCTCTTGGCTTGGCGGATTCGCACCTTGATCGCAACTCGTTGAAAACGCATTTCTCACTTCACCAAAAATTTCTTGTAGGTCCTAAATTTATGTGAAGGCTTCTTCAAAGCCGCACAAGTATTTATTTTTATATGGCTATTTATATGGCTATTTGATAGGATCAGAGTTGGATAAAACCAGATTTGAATGGGATGCCGCAAAGGATTTGGCTAACCAAAGCAAGCATCATGTGGCTTTTGCTTTGGCTCAATTTGCCTTTGCAGACCCCAGGCGCGTGATGGCGCAGGACTTGCGCCACAGTGATGCAGAGCCTAGGTTTTATTGTTTTGGTTGGGTGGATGAAGGGGTTCTCACCGTCAGATTCACTTACCGAGAAGGTCTGATACGCATCATTGGTGCAGGTTATTGGCGCAAAGGAAAATTGATTTATGAAGAAAAAAACCAGTTACACCGATGAAGATTTAGGCGATGTCAAAACCATCATGGATTTTTTACCTTCCCCCGAAAATTTGGCTTTTCGTGAGGACGGAGTGAAGGTAACCTTGGCGCTAAGCAAGAAAAGCGTGGACTTTTTCAAGCTTGAAGCCAGTAAACATCAAACCCAATACCAGCGCATGATTCGTAGGCTTTTAGACGCCTATGTCGACGGACAAACAAAAAATTTACCGCGCTGATCAGAGCAAACGCTCGCCACGCATTTGGTCTTGTGCGTTTTCACGCTCGCGGATGATGTGTACTTTGTCACCATCGACTAACACCTCTGCCGCGCGGCCGCGGGTGTTGTAGTTGCTGGCCATGCTCATGCAATAAGCCCCTGCGGACAACACCGCCAAATGGTCACCGGCGTGCACTGCCAACGAGCGG
>JBILIR010000077.1:0-6784 GCA_044368955.1 Limnohabitans sp. | reverse complement strand
CAAAGCGGCGACCAAACCCCATACTATGCTGAAGGTCGATGCGCTGAATACAATCATGATGACAGTTTAGCGTCTTGCAGCCCTTTAGGGCGCATTCACCCGATTTCTTTCAGGCACAACCCATGGCAACCGCGCTCAGCGACAAACTCTCCAAGCTGGTCAAGCAGATCAGCGGCCAAGCCCGCATCACTGAGGCCAATGTCAGCGATATGTTGCGCGAAGTGCGCATGGCTTTGCTCGAGGCCGATGTGGCCTTACCAGTGGTGCGCGACTTTATTGCCCGTGTGAAAGAAAAGGCTTTGGGACAAGAGGTGCTGAGCTCACTCACCCCTGGGCAGGTGTTGGTGAGCATTGTTCAAAAAGAACTGGCTGCCACCATGGGCGAGGGCGTTGCTGACATTGATTTGGCAGCACAACCTCCGGCGGTCATTTTGATGGCGGGTTTGCAAGGCGCGGGGAAAACCACCACCACTGCCAAACTGGCCAAGCACCTCATCAGCAAACGCAAGAAAAAAGTGTTGACTGTTTCTGCTGACGTTTACCGCCCAGCCGCCATTGAGCAACTTAAAACAGTGACGGCGCAAGCTGGCGCTGAATGGTTTCCCAGTGATGCATCCCAAAAGCCGGCTGATATTGTGTTGGCTGCCTTGGACTATGCCAAAAAACATTACTTTGACGTCTTGTTGGTCGATACCGCTGGTCGCTTGGCCATCGATGAAGCATTGATGCAAGAAATCAAAACCTTGCATGCCGCTGTCAAACCAGTCGAAACACTGTTTGTGGTGGATGCCATGATGGGCCAAGACGCGGTCAACACCGCACGGGCTTTTAAAGAGGCCTTGCCACTCACCGGCATCGTGCTGACCAAAACCGATGGCGATTCACGTGGCGGTGCGGCGCTGTCGGTGCGACAAATCACAGGTGTGCCCATCAAGTTTGCGGGTACCAGCGAAAAAATCGACGGCCTAGAAGCCTTTGACGCCGAGCGTCATGCCGGTCGAATTTTGGGCATGGGCGACATCGTGGCTTTGGTCGAGCAGGTCACTGCCAACATCGATGTCGAAGCCGCGAAAAAAATGGCCGCCAAAATGAAAAGTGGCGACGGCTTTGACCTCAACGATTTTTTGGCGCAAATCCAGCAAATGAAGCAAATGGGTGGCTTATCGAGTTTGATGGACAAACTCCCCAGCCAACTCACCGCCAAAGCCGGTGCGGTGGACTTTGACAAAGCCGAAAAAGACATTCTGCGCAAGCAAGGCATCATCCACAGCATGACGCCCAAAGAGCGCAGCAAGCCCGACCTCATCAAAGCTACCCGCAAGCGCCGTATCGCAGCAGGTGCCGGTGTTCAAGTGCAAGACGTCAACCGACTGCTGAATGAGTTTGGCCAGATGCAAGACATGATGAAAAAAATGCGCGGCGGCGGCCTGATGAAGATGATGAAAAAGCTCGGCGGCATGAAAGGCATGGGCGGCGGTTTTCCTGGGATGCCGCGTTAGTCGCTCACCACCACCGCACCACGCAAAGAGTGCGGCAAGGCTTGGGTGATGCGCACGTCGATCATCTGACCCACCAAACGCTCACCCAAAGGTCCCGCATCAAAGTTCACGATACGGTTGCATTCGGTGCGGCCCATTAACTCTGCCGCACTTTTGCGCGAAGCACCTTCCACCAAAATGCGCTGAACTGTGCCCACGCGGCTCTCGCCAATGCGATGCACGTTCTCTTCCACCGTGGCTTGCAGGTGTTGCAAACGGCGCAGCTTCACTTCATGGGGCGTGTCGTCATGCAAATTGGCAGCAGGGGTTCCTGGGCGGGGGCTGAAGATGAAGCTGAAAGAAGCATCAAAACCAATGTCGGTGATGAGCTTCATCAGCTTGTCAAAGTCTTCCTCGGTTTCACCTGGGAAACCCACGATGAAGTCGGAGCTCATGGAGATGTCTGGGCGCACAGCACGCAGTTTGCGGATGGTGCTTTTGTATTCCATGGCGGTGTAGCCGCGCTTCATCGCCATCAAGATACGGTCTGATCCGTGCTGCACCGGCAAGTGCAAATGGCTGACCAACTGCGGCACCTTGGCGTACACATCAATCAATCGTTGGGTGAATTCATTGGGGTGGCTGGTGGTGTAGCGGATGCGTTCCACACCTGGAATTTCGGCGATATATTCAATCAACAAGGCAAAGTCGGCGATCTCGGCAGAGTTGCCCATGCTGCCGCGGTAGGCGTTGACGTTTTGACCGAGCAGTGTGATTTCTTTCACACCTTGCGCAACCAGACCAGCGATTTCTGTCAGCACATCGTCCAAGGGGCGGTTGATTTCTTCGCCACGTGTGTAGGGCACCACGCAATAGCTGCAGTATTTAGAGCAGCCTTCCATGATGGAGACAAACGCCGAGGAGCCTTCCACCCGTGCGGGGGGCAGGTGATCGAACTTTTCAATTTCGGGAAAGCTGATGTCCACCTGTGGTTTTTTCAAAGCAATACGCTGGTCGAGTAACTGCGGCAAGCGGTGCAAGGTTTGCGGACCAAACACCACGTCTACATATGGCGCACGGGCGATGATGGCTTCGCCCTCTTGGCTGGCCACACAACCGCCGACTGCAATTTGCACGCCTTTTTTCTTCAGGTGTTTGACACGACCTAAATCGGAAAAGACTTTTTCTTGGGCTTTTTCGCGTACCGAGCAGGTGTTGAAGACCACCAAGTCGGCCTCGTCGATGTCTTGGGTTTGTTCGTAGCCTTGGGCCGCGCCCAGCACATCGGCCATTTTGTCCGAGTCGTACTCGTTCATTTGGCAGCCAAAGGTTTTGATGAAAACTTTGCGGCTCATGGCTGAGCCTTGAGGGAAGTGCAGCGGGTCATGGTGTAGATCCAGAGGCTGTGAAAGGAGGGCAGATTGTAGCCAGCCACTTCTTTATGATGCATCCATGACAACTTTCACTCGCACTGTCTTGTTCACTGACGTCGACGGCCGTGCCCGCTTCAAAGAGGAAGACATTGCCCTAGACCAAGGCAGCGAAAAAACCCGCTTAAGCGCCTTGTTGCCGACCAAAGGCTTGCAACTGCGTCAAAGCCCTGTGGGTTTTCAAAGCGAGTTCCATGTCAGCAGCCATGCTCAATGGGTATTTATATTGCAAGGCCAGATGGAGATTGGTTTGCAAGACGGCTCATCCAAGGTATTTGGTCCGGGCGAGCATTTTTTCTCGGCCGATTTGCTCCCAAAGGATGCTGTGTTTGACCCCCAAGTGCATGGCCACTGCAGCCGCCAAGTGGGTGAAGAAGCCTTGGTGACGGTGTTTGTGAAGGTTTAAAGTGGTGCGGCAAATTGCTGTTCTTGCAATTTGAAAGCACAATATGAATAATTTCTAAGTATATTTATCCCTAAAAATTAAAGTCATGCCCTGTTCAAACCGATAAGACACTTAGCATCTTGGGCGAGAATCGCCCCTGAACTGGATTTCATTTCAAAAACCTTTTTGAGTAGCCATGAAAAAATATTTGCGTCTTATCCTGGAAATTTTGCTGGGAATTTGTCTGGTTGCTACCGCAACGCTGGCGTACTGGAATTTTTCCGCCAAAAAACAGTTGAATGAACAAGTCGCCGAGTTGAGCGAACAGCTCGACGAAGCCAGAGAATCTTTAGAGAAAGTGCAGGAAGAAGCCGCTGCTTCGAATCAGCCCAAAGACGAACCGGTGAACACATCCGCTCAAGAAATGGATGCACTGAAGTCGGCCTTTGCCAATGGTGTGGTGCTGCAAGACGTGGAGCTTTTGTACAAAGCGCAAAAAGCCCTGAGCGCTGAGCGTCAAGTGGGCATGGCCTCGCTGCGACTGCTCACCAAGGGTGCGCAAGACCCCGACACCATTGCCGCTTACCAAAAAGCCTTGGAAATGGCCGAATGGAGCAACCGTTTACAAACGGTTTGCGCGGCTCAAAACGCTTTGGCGGCTGCGGGTCAAAAAGTCAAAGTGTTGTCGGAATGTAAAAAATCGACTGACAAAGATACTGACGCTAAAGACGACAGTGCCAAGAAAGATGACAAAGCGCATGCCGTGCACTGGGGTTATGAGGGTGACAACGGTCCAGAGCATTGGGGCGATGCATTCCCCGTCTGCGGTAAAGGCAAAAAACAGTCACCATTGAACATCATCGGACCGTTTGAAAAATCCAAAGACATCTTGAGCGTGGACTACAAAGAGGGTCCGCTGAAAATGTTGAACAACGGCCACACCATCCAAGTCAATATCGAGCCTGGCAGTACCTTGACGATTGGCAAAGAGAGTTTCGATTTGCTGCAGTTTCACTTTCACCGCCCTTCTGAAGAGCAGGTCGATGGTAAAAATGCCAGCATGGTGGCCCACTTTGTTCACAAGAGCAAGGAAGGCAAATTGGCGGTGATTGGTGTCATGCTTAACGAAGGCAAAGACAGCGCCGCGATCAAAACCTTGTGGGCAAATTTGCCACCCAAGGAAGGCGAGGAATTTTTGCCTCCTAAAGTCACCTTTAATCCTGCGAGCATGTTGCCCAAGGAAATGGCTTTCTATAACTATGAAGGCTCATTGACAACACCCCCTTGTACCGAGGGTGTGCAGTTCTACATCTTGAAGACGCCAGTGGATATTTCCAAGCAACAGTTGGCAAAATTTCCTTTCAAGCTCAATGCGCGTCCCGTTCAATCCTTGAACGGTCGCAAGATTGCCGCTGGCGGTTAATTTAGATCGATTGCAAGCGATCGGTGGAGGGTACGACTCGGGTGAGTCGTATGCCGTAACGGTCATTGACCAGTACCACCTCGCCTTGCGCTACCACCGTCTCGTTGACCAACAGGTCTAGCGGCTCACCGGCAATACGGTCGAGTTCAACCACACTGCCTTGGGTTAAGCGCATCAAATCTTTGATTTTGATGTTGGTGCGGCCCACCTCAATCGATAGCGTGACAGAGATGTTTTGCAGCACTTCCGGATTGATATTGCCGGGTTGGCTGACTTGAAACTCCTCTGATGTAGGAGGCGTTTCGTCTTGGGTTTCGGTGGTGTCGTTCATGGTGCTTTCCTGTCTCAAAGCTGTCCGGGGACAATTTGCTTTTCAACCCGCACAGCCACATTGGAGCCGCGCGTGCCGATATTGACCCCAAAGGTGGGGACGCCGTTGGCCAGGAATTGCGCCTGGTCGGGTTTTTTGAAGAAAAGCAAATCGCCCTCCTTCATGTTTCGCAAATGGTAGAGCGAGGTTTTGATCTCGCCCATCATCACGCGCACATCAAGTTCGGAGTCGCCAACCGCAACCGCCAAATCTTCGCGCCAAATTTTGTCGGATTCTTCATTCCCGTCACTGGTGGAGACACGGTTGCGCAGCAAGTCGCGCAAAGGCTTCAAAGTGGCGTAGGGGTAGACCAAATCCATGAAACCTTTGCCGCCCGAAGCAGTGGCTTCAGCGTCAAAGCGGGTCAGTACCACCAAATCGTTTTCGTCGGCAATTTGCGCAAACTGTGGGTTGATCTCGGCGCTGACTTGTTCGCAGTCGATTTCTAAGATCGGACTCCAAGCTTCTTTGAGTGAGCGGAAAAACACTGAAAGAATGATATGAATGATGCGGGTTTCGGTGGCGGTGAACATCCGACCCGGTGGCAGGTCGGAAACACCTTTGCCAAAGCCGCCAAAAAAACTGTCGAGTGAGCTGAACACCACATTGGGGTCGATGATGATGACCGAATTGCCTCGCATGGGACTGATGCGCACCGTGTTCACCGACAAGGGTGCTTTGAGGGTTTTGATGTAATCGCCAAACTTCAAAATTTGTACCCGCGTCGGGTTCACCCGCGGCGTGGTCCGCAAGACTTCCAGCAAACCCAAACGAAACATTCGGATAAACCGCTCGTTGATCATGTCGATGGCCGACACATTCACGCCCAGGCTGCTGTTTTCGCTGGCCAGGTCGTGTTTGCGCACCCGGACTTTGGTGTTAAAGCCGGTGTCCGATTCGACGGATCCGTCCTTCAAGCCCTCGGCCAAGGCCGTGAGCTCTTCGGGACTGAGTAGGTTTTGTCTGGTTGCCATGGGGAATTACTGCATTACAAAAGAGGTGAACATGACTTCTTCAATGCCACCAAAATCTTCGTACTCTTCCAGCATCGCGTTCATCACATCTTTGAGCTTGACGGCCATCTCTTTGCGAAACTCGGGCTTGCTGGCTTCGGCTTCAGTCGATTGGCGCATGATGTCGAGCATGGCTGAGCGCAAGGCAAATTCATGCTTTTTGATGTTGTCAAACACGCGTGTGTCGTAGTGGGTCATGACGGCGAGTTGCACTACCATGACTTTTTTCGAGCCAGTGATGTTGGTCATCAGCTCTTTTTCAATTTGGAAATAGTTCTTTTCAAAGCGGGTGGCTTCGGGCGCTTCTTTCTTGAGCTTAGCAGGCGCTTCATCCTTGGCTTTGGTGGCAGCGGCTTCTAGCTCTTCGAGCTTGTCCATCGCGGCGAGTTCGGCTTTCTTTTCATAAAAACCTGAGAAATACAAAGTACCAAAGGCGACGCCAACCGTCACCACCAGAGCCAAAACCGCAATGCCTGCAATCAGCAAAATGGGTTTTTTCTTTTTCGGCTCTTCTGTGCCCTCTGCGGGGGGTGTTGCTTCAGGTGCTGCTGTTGCCATGATTTACTCCTGTTTCATTCATTGGGTTATCAGACAAAGGTGTCCAATAACGCACTGTTGCTGTGACGTGATGGTGTTGCTGTGCTCACTGTTTCGCCTGCATCATTTGCGCCTAGTGTGGCACGAT
>JBILIR010000055.1:0-7933 GCA_044368955.1 Limnohabitans sp. | reverse complement strand
TCATTGATGGCGCAGACTGCGGTAGCGCTAGCTCTATTGATGCTTTTGCTGCTTGTTGACCCCGTCTTGGCAATGTCTGTGGGTTTGGTCTTGGCCATTGCCTATGGGAGCATTTTGATGACCATGAGTGGCTTGCTGAATAAGCTTGGGCAAGCAAGTATTCGTTCTAACCAAGAAAGATTCACTGCTGTAAGCGAGGCGTTTGGAGCGGCCAAGGAGGTTAAAGCTGGGGGTTTGGAGCATTTTTTTGTTCAGCGATTCGCTCAACCCGCTGCAACATATGCCAAAGGCCAATCAACGGTAAAAGTTATTGCGCAAATTCCCCGCTATGCTCTTGAAGCCATCGCCTTTGGCGGAATGTTGTTGGTCATTTTGTATTTGATGACCCAAAGTGGAAGTTTTTCTGCTGCATTACCCATCATCGCTCTCTATGCATTTGCCGGCTATCGGCTAATGCCAGCTTTGCAGCAGATTTATGGTTCTTTAGCTCAACTAAAGTTCGTAGGTCCAGCGTTGAGCGCATTGCATGCGGACCTGACGGGTTTGGGTGACGTTGATACGAAAAATAAGCGTGTTGAGCCAATGACTTTAAAGTCATCTATCGAGCTGAAGAACGTTGTCTATGCATATCCTTCCGCCAAGTCCCCTGCGCTCAAGGGGATCAGTCTTGATATTCCGGCCCAGCGCACGGTTGCGTTTGTCGGCTCTACAGGTAGCGGTAAAACCACCACAGTTGACCTGATTTTGGGTTTGCTTGAAGCTCAATCAGGCATGCTCTGCATTGATGGTCAGGTTGTCGATTCCAGCAACAGACGTCAGTGGCAAAAAACCATAGGCTATGTGCCGCAGCAAATTTATTTGGCAGACGATACCGTTTCTGCAAACATAGCTTTCGGCATTGACCCGTGCTCAGTTGATCAAATAGCCGTTGAGCATGCCGCAAAAATATCCAATCTGCATGATTTCGTCGTTGATAACCTACCGCTCGGCTACAAGACAACGGTTGGTGAGAGGGGTGTTCGATTGTCCGGCGGGCAGCGACAGCGCATCGGTATTGCACGTGCGCTTTATCACAAACCAGATGTTCTTATTTTGGATGAAGCCACAAGCGCCCTAGACAATCTGACGGAGCAAGCCGTCATGGAGGCTGTCCACAAACTCAGTCATAGCATCACGATTATTCTCATTGCACATCGTCTCAGCACGGTGCGCGAATGTGACGAAATTTTCTTGCTTGAAGATGGGGTGGTGAAAGCCAAAGGAACCTTTGATGAGCTGCTGGGTAGCAGTGATCAGTTTCGCGCGATGGCAACAAACCATCAAACTTGAAAGTTATTTCCAATGCTCAGCAATTCCACGATCCTCGTTACTGGCGGCACAGGTTCTTTTGGCCACACCTTTGTGCCGATGACCTTGGCCAATTACAACCCCAAAAAACTCATTATCTTTTCGCGCGACGAAATGAAGCAATGGGAAATGGCCAAGCTCTACCAGGGTGATGACCGCATTCGTTTCTTTATTGGCGATGTGCGTGATAAGGATCGACTTTACAGGGCACTGGATGGCGTGGACTACGTCGTACACGCGGCTGCCACCAAAATCGTCCCAACAGCCGAATACAACCCCTTTGAATGTGTGAAGACCAACATTCATGGCGCCATGAACCTGATCGATGCTTGCATTGACAAAGGTGTGAAGCGAGTGGTGGCCCTGTCCACCGACAAAGCCAGCAGCCCCATCAACTTGTATGGCGCCACCAAGCTGGCGTCTGACAAACTTTTTGTGGCCGGTAATTCGTATTCGGGCGGCCACGATACCCGTTTTGCTGTGGTTCGCTATGGCAACGTGATGGGTTCCCGTGGGTCGGTCATTCCGTTTTTTATGTCCATCAAAGACAAGGGTGTGTTGCCCATCACCGACGCGCGCATGACGCGCTTCATGATCTCCCTAGAGCAGGGTGTGGAGCTGGTGTGGCACGCCTTTGAAGACATGGTGGGGGGCGAGATCTACGTCAAAAAAATCCCATCCATGAAGGTGACCGACTTGGCGCGCGTGGTGGCCCCAGACTGCAAGCAACAGATGGTCGGCATTCGCCCTGGTGAAAAGTTGCACGAGCAAATGATTGGTGCCGAAGACGCTTATTACACCTACGAATACCTCGAGCACTACAAAATTTTGCCAGCCATCAATAACTGGGACCAAGACGTCAATCGCATCAAAGACGGCACCAAAGTCGCTGAAGGTTTTGTCTATGCCAGCGACAACAACAGCGAATGGATGACGGATGCCGACCTGGAGGCTTGGATCGATGCCAATCGCGAAAAAATCGGGGCCATTTAAACTATGATTCCCTACGGCCGCCAAGACATCACCCAAGCCGACATTGACGCAGTCGTTGCCGTGCTCCGCTCGGACCACCTCACCCAAGGTCCGCAGGTACCCCTGTTCGAACAGGCACTAGCCAGCCATGTGGGGGCCAAGCACGCCTTGGCGGTCAACAGCGCCACGTCGGCCCTGCACATTGCTTGCATGGCATTGGGGTTGGGGCCCGGCGACTGGCTCTGGACGAGCCCAGTCACCTTCGTGGCCTCGGCCAACTGCGCTTTGTATTGTGGTGCGCAGGTGGACTTTGTGGACATCGACCCCCGCACCTTCAACCTCTGCCCCCTAGCGCTGGAGCGTAAGCTCAAGCTGGCGCAGCAGCAGGGCAAGTTGCCCAAGGTGGTGGTGCCGGTGCACCTGTGTGGTCAGCCCTGTGACATGGCGGCTATCCATGCCCTTAGCCAGCAATACGGCTTCAAGATCATCGAAGATGCCTCGCACGCCATCGGTGGGCGCTACCAAGGCGAATTCATTGGCAACGGGCGCTTCAGCGACATCACGGTGTTCAGCTTCCACCCCGTCAAAATCATCACTACCGCCGAAGGCGGCATGGCCATGACCAACAGCGATGAGTTGGCGCACAAAATGGCGCTGCTGCGCAGCCACGGCATCACCCGTGATCCAGCGCATATGACGCACGAGCCCGATGGGCCTTGGTATTACCAGCAGATCGACCTAGGCTACAACTACCGCATGACCGAGCTGCAGGCCGCTTTGGGCCTGAGCCAGATGACGCGCTTGGACGACTACGTGGCCCGCCGCCATGCCCTGGCCCGCCGCTACGACACCCTCTTGGCCGACTTGCCCCTGACCACCCCTTGGCAACACCCCGACAGCTATTCGGGCCTCCACCTGTATGTGGTGCGCTTAAAGCTCTCCCAGATCACAAAGACCCACCGCGAAGTGTTCCAAGCACTGCGCGAGCAAGGCATTGGCGTGAACCTGCACTACATTCCGGTGCACACCCAACCCCATTACCAGCGCATGGGCTTCAAGCCCAACGACTTCCCCGAAGCACAAAGCTACTATGCCCAGGCCATCAGCTTGCCCATGTACCAAACCCTGACGGAAGAACAGCAAGACCAGGTTGTCGCTGTACTTCAAAGTGTGCTGACAACATGAAGCTTGCACTGGGAACCGTCCAGTTTGGTTTGAATTATGGCGTGGCTAACCATTCTGGTCGCATCAGCGATGCTGTTGCGCGCGCGATCCTTTTTGAAGCAAGTCAATATGGTTTCGACACCTTAGACACGGCCATTGCTTACGGTGACAGCGAACGCGTTTTGGGTGATTTGGGCATCGATCGATGGCGTGTTGTGACGAAACTCCCTGCTGTTCCAGCGTCTTGCGGTGATGTCGTGTCTTGGGTGCAAGACGAAATCCGACAATCCATGGAGCGTCTTCGGGTAGGGCAACTGCATGGCGTGTTGTTACATCGGCCCATTCAGTTGCTGCAAAGCAATGGAGACGACCTTTATAAAGGACTCCAAAGTCTCAAAGACCAAGGCCTGTCGCGAAAGATTGGTGTATCGGTCTATGAGCCCGAGGAGTTGGATCAACTTCTGAATGCCTACGATCTTGACTTGGTTCAAGCGCCTTTGAATCTGATGGATCGTCGCTTAGTGGATTCAGGCTGGGCTAAGCAATTGAAAGACGCCAACGTTGAATTGCACACCCGGTCGGCTTTCTTGCAGGGCTTATTGCTCATGCCTGCTCATGAGCGACCAATGAAATTCAATCGATGGGCCGATGTATGGGCTGTCTGGGACGATTGGTTGTTGAAAACGAACCTAACACCGCTCGAGGCTTGTTTGCGCTACCTAAATTCCATACATGAAATTGATCGAATCGTTGTTGGCGTTGATACTGAAGTTCACTTGATGCAGATTGTTAAAGCATCACAAGGGTGTCTAGAGTCCATGCCAAATTTCCGAGATCCTTTGGATGCGAGGCTAATCAATCCAGCCGCTTGGCCTGAGTTAGAGGTTGCATGATGAAAGTTGTTGCAGTGGTTCAAGCCCGCATGGGCTCCACGCGTTTACCCAACAAGGTGATGAAGCATATCGGGGGCGTCCCAATGATCGAGTTGCTCTTGGCGCGTCTGGGAATGGCCAAGCGTGTGGATCAAATTGTGCTTGCAACATCAACCGACGAGCGAAACTTGCCTTTGGTTGAGCACGTACAAAAGCTTGGCTATGTGTGCGTTAGGGGTAGTGAAAACGATGTGCTCCAGCGCTACCTGGATGCGGCTGCCGAGGTTGATGCTGATGTATTGGTTCGCATCACAGGTGATTGCCCGCTGGTCGATCCTGTTTTGGTCGATCGGGCTATCGATGAGTTTCTGTCGCAATCGGTGGACTACCACAGCAACACTTCCCCAGCGACATTCCCCGATGGTTTGGATATAGAGGTTTTCACCATGGGCGCTTTAAAACGTGCCGCATCTGAAAGCGAAGACCCCTTTGATCATGAGCACGTCACGCCTTATTTGCGCAAGCCCGGCTTGTTCAAAACCAGCGCGATGCTCAATGGTGAAGACTTATCTGGCTTGCGCTGGACGGTCGATGAGCCCGCCGACTTTGAGGTCATCAGTCAAGTATTTCAACACTTTGCGCCCGACGTCCGTTTTTCGTGGAAGCAAGTGTTGAATCTGCAAACGACCCAGCCAGCACTTTTTGCTGCCAATCACTCAATTCAAAGAAATGAAGGAGCCTTCATGGGCACTGGTCAAAAACTCTGGAAACGCGCCAAAGCGGTCATTCCTGGCGGCAACATGTTGCTGTCCAAGCGCGCAGAAATGTTTTTACCCGAGCAGTGGCCCGCCTACTTCAGCAAGGCAAAAGGGTGTGAAGTCTGGGACATGGATGGCCATCGCTACACAGACATGTCCATCATGGGCATCGGCACCAATATCTTGGGCTATGGGCATGACGAGGTCGATGCGGCGGTCCGCCAAACGGTGGACGCTGGAAACATGTCCACCTTCAATTGCCCAGAGGAAGTCTATCTGGCAGAAAAGCTCGTGGAAATTCATCCTTGGGCTGATATGGCGCGCCTAGCCCGCTCTGGTGGTGAAGCCAACGCCATTGCGATTCGCATTGCGCGAGCCGCATCCGGCCGTGACAAGGTAGCCGTGTGTGGATATCACGGTTGGCACGATTGGTACCTCTCTGCTAATTTGGGCGATGGCGAAAATTTGGCGGGCCACCTGTTGCCGGGTTTGGACCCCAAGGGCGTTCCGCAAAACCTGCGGGGCACCGTTTTTCCGTTCAACTACAACAACTACCAGCAGTTGGAAGATTTGGTCAATGCACATGACATTGGTGTGATCAAGATGGAAGTGGTCCGGAACATGGGGCCGGAAGACAACTTCTTGCATAAAGTGCGGCAGTTGGCCACAAAGCGCGGCATCGTGTTGATCTTTGATGAGTGCACATCAGGTTTTCGCGAGACTTTCGGCGGATTGCACAAAAAATACGGTATCGAACCCGACATGGCCATGTTTGGTAAAGCCTTGGGTAATGGCTATGGCATCACCGCCACCATCGGTCGGCGCGAGGTGATGGAGGCCGCTCAGTCCACCTTCATCAGCAGCACCTTCTGGACCGAACGCATTGGTCCTACAGCAGCTTTGAAAACCCTGGAGGTCATGGAGCGGGTCAAGTCTTGGGAGACCATCACCCATACGGGTTTGAATATCCGTGAGCGCTGGCAAAAACTCGCCGATCAGCATGGGCTGAACATCGACCACTGGGGGCTAGCAGCTTTAACGGGGTATACCTTCAAGAGTGAAAAGGCGTTGGCTTACAAAACTTTGATCACGCAGGAAATGCTGGGCAAGGGATTCTTGGCAAGCAACAGTGTTTACGTTTGCACCGAACACACAACTGCCGTGCTTGACGCTTATTTTGAAGCGCTCGATCCTATTTTCGCAACCATCAAACAGTGCGAAGAAGGTAGAGATGTGATGGGCTTGCTCAAGGGCCCTGTTTGTCACAGTGGATTTAAGCGCCTGAACTGAAGGTCGATGGATGCATGTCGCCTTTCGCACCGACGCTTCACTTCAAATTGGCACTGGCCATGTCATGCGATGTCTGACGCTGGCCGATGTCTTGCGCGAGCGCGGTGCAAAAAGCACCTTCATTTGCCGCCCGCATTCAGGTCATTTGCTTGACTTGATTCAACACCGCGGACACACAGCCAAAGCGCTGGCACAAGCTGACGATGCATATACCGCACCTGCTGATCCATGCCATGCCAATTGGCTGGGCACCGAATGGGCCAGCGATGCGGAGCAAACTCAGCAAGCCCTGGGCAACCAAGCGGTGGACTGGTTGGTGGTGGACCATTACGCGTTAGACAAACGCTGGGAACAAGCCATGCGCCCGCTCACGCGGCGCATCATGGCCATTGACGACCTGGCCGACCGCCCGCACGACTGCGACCTGCTATTGGACCAAAACCTAGGCCGTCAAGTCAAAGACTACGGCGGGCTGCTCAGTAGCCACCCCCAAACCCTGATCGGCCCGTCGTATGCACTGTTGCGGCCCGAATTTGCCCAATGGCGCGAACACAGCCTGCAACGCCGCACACACCCACAGCTAAAAAACCTGCTCATCACCATGGGCGGCGTTGACCAGACCAACGCCACGGGCCAAGTCCTGGAGGCACTGTCCCAATGCGAACTGCCCACCGATCTGCGCATCACCGTGGTCATGGGGCCAGCCTCTCCCTGGCTGGCTCAGGTACATGCCCAAGCGGCGGCCATGCCCCGCCCGACACAAGTGCTGTCAGGCGTCAGCAACATGGCGCAGCTCATGGCAGAAAGTGATTTCTGCATTGGTGCGGCCGGCGGCAGCGCTTGGGAAAGATGTTGCTTGGGGTTGCCAACACTTGTTTTGATACTTGCAGCCAATCAACAAGCTGGAGCCATGGCTTTGCAGGCTCATGGAGCGGCTTGGCTGGCAGCAGACACTGGTCAGTTGATGAAGCAATTGATAGTGCTCTTCAATCCAGAGAAATCAGATGCAATCCTGAGCGAAATGAGCCAAGCTGCCGCCAAACTCACTGCTGGCGATGGTGCCGTCCAGGTGCTTGAGTTGATTTTGTCTGTTCATGATTGAAGCTTGTACTGTTCGAGCGCTGACAGAGGATGACTTGCCGATGGTCTTGGCTTGGCGCAACCATCCAGCGGTACGCGGGTTCATGTTGACTCAACATGAAATTAAACTTGAAGAACACCGCCAGTGGTTTGCGCGAGTGAAACTCGACAAGACCCGGCAACAATTGATCGTGATGGACGGAATTGCGCCGCTTGGCTTTGTTCAATTCAATTCAGTTAGCCAAGGTGGTATTGCCAACTGGGGTTTTTATGTCCGGCCAGACGCACCCAAGGGCGGCGGCACCAAGTTGGGTCAAGCTGCTTTGATGCACGGCTTCAACATAATCGGGCTACACAAAGTGTGCGGTCAAGCCATTGAAAGCAACGCGGCATCTATTGCCTTCCATCAAAAGATGGGGTTTCGGGAAGAGTGTCGTTTGCGGGACCAAC
>JBILIR010000054.1:0-7972 GCA_044368955.1 Limnohabitans sp. | reverse complement strand
CTTCAGAGCTTCATAGGCTGCTGGAATATCGATGGGATAAAACAGCGACCGCAGGCTGGCAGCCAAACTCATGGCAGGCAAGCGTCCTGCCAGCACTGAAGTCACAACACGTTGTCTAGGTGGCAATGGCGGCACCTGGGGTGCGAGAAACAATTGCCCACGCAGAAAACGCAGCTCACGAGACGACAAACGCCACGGGTCTTGGCCTCCTAGTAAAAAGTCTCCAACTGTTGGATGCTGCGCACATGACAACACTTGGAGCAAGCTTGTCTTCCCAGCACCCGAAGGACCAATAATGGCAACTTGTTCACCCGCGCTAATTTGTAGGCTAATTTCTTGCAATGCCGGTGGGGCATGAGGAGAGGCAGATCGGTGACGGGATTGAAGGCCCGAAAGTTTTATGTTAAGTGGTGGAAACAACATTTATTGCAGCAGCCCAGCACTGCGGGCAGCAGTTTCTAGACCTTTGTAATTTTCAGCTGTTGTAGGAACATAGCGAGTAGCGCGATTAAGTTTAAGGATTTCTGCATGCTCAGGATTTGCAGGATTAAGTCCGAGCAAGGCGGTCTTGATTTTTTCTCTTAATGGAGCCGCCATATCTGCATGCACCGACCAGTTGTAGTTGAAATAAATCGGTGTTGTAAAAAACACGTTCACATCTTGTGTATTGACTTTATTTTCTGAAACAAATTTTTGCCAAACCGTAATGTCCAGTGCGGCGGCTTCTACCTTGCCACTGACCACGGAAGCTATCGTGGCATCGTGGGCACCGCTGTAAGCAATGCGCTTAAAGTCCCTTTCGGGATCGATGTTCGCTTGCATTAAAAAACTGCGGGGCATGAGATGACCAGAAGTACTGCTTTGGGAACCAAAAGACACTTGCTTGCCCTTCATATCAGTCAAACTCTTGATGCCTGAATTGGTCTTAGCAATGAAAGCCGACTGAAATTTAGTGTCTTCCTCCCGTTGCGCCAAGGGAATAACTTTGCCGTTTGATCGAATACTTGCCTGCACAAAGGTGAAGCCGCCAAACCAAACCAAGTCGACCTTTTTGTTAACCAGCGATTCAACTGCAGCAGGGTAGTCAGTCACTGGTGTGAACTGTACTTTCATGTCCAACTGCTTTTCCAAATATGCTGCAAGTGGTGCAAATTTGCGTACCTGCTCGGTAGCGGCCTCCTCAGGTATTGTGGTCACTCGAAGCGTGGTCTGTGCCTGTGCCAATACAGGGGAAGAAAAAAACAAAGAGCAAATGCTAAATAATGACAATACTAAGATTTTTGCTTGATAGAGATAAGGCATTTTTGAGGTCCATGACAGATTAGGTCTCAAATGTACTCAATATTTTGGATGCATCGTTAATTTGACAAGCTGTTGTACTGATAGCCTAGGGTGACTTTTTGCCCTCAATCTTTAAATTCCCCGTTCGGGCCAATCAATGAATCGATGATTTGCAATCTCTTTAATGGATCAAGTTCGGATAAGAGTTGGACCTTCAACTCTGTACTGATGCCTAAGGCTTCAGCATACCGATTGGCCACCCAGCCACATTGGTCTAGGCAATAGGGTTGTAAAATAGGCAATCTGCTAATTTGTCCCTGCTTTTGAGCACTTGAGATGATTTTCCCCAAACGTGCGGCATGGTGCTCTAGATAAACAGGTAACTCAACCTCCGGGTCCTGGGCAAGGATGGAGATCTCGCCTTGCCAGACGCCATAAGGGCCAGGCTTTGTGTCGTTTAACTCAAAGCGAAGTCCCCCTTGGCAAATGACACGAAATAAATTGGGTTGCACCTGTTCAAATTCGCGAATATGCGCACTGCAACCATAGCCGTGCAACATAGGTGTCTCGCCAGGCACTTGTACTTCGCTGCCTTTTTTCAGCCACACCACGCCAAACGGCAGTTGTTGTTGATAGCAACGCTTGATCAAGTCAAGATACCGAACCTCGAAAATTTGAAGAGCCAACATGCCATCAGGAAAGAGGCCGTGTGAGAGGGGGAAAAGAGGAATTTGACGCGACATGACGTATGTTTTGTAGCTAATTTCTCCAGACTAAAGACATTAGCCGGGTAAAACAAATTGCAAGAAGAAATCCTGACCTTGTTGCACCATGGACAACCTTGGATCAAACAAAAAATCTTTTTGATTGCTGGGGTGATTTGGCAAATAAAGTTGAGTGGTGAGAACTTGTCCTCCCTTGCGCTGAACTTTGACATGCAAATGAGGTGTTCTTCCAGGATATGAACCTGGAATCAAAGTTTCCAGAAAAAATTCCCCTTTGCTATTGGCGTACTGATGCCCTCGCAAACTAAAGCCATTTGTGTCGTACTCACCTTTTTCATCGCACTGCCAAAAATCCAGCAAGGCGCCAGGCACCGGCCTACATGCTGTATCAACCACAAGCCCCTTCAAACGCATACGCGGCGCTTTCATTTTGGGTTCCACAAGATTGCGTCGCTCGGGTGAGAGCGGTATGAAGAAGGGCCCTTGCATCTGAGCAGGCGTTTGTGTTTCACACAACTGCTTAGCCGACTTCTGCGCCCAAGACTTTGGACTGGTTAGGATGGCGGGCGTGATAAGACCCATTAAAGACACAAAGCGTCCATAACGCTTCAGAATGTTTCGACGGGTAATGGGTATTTTTTCCAATGCTGTGATCCAAGTTGTTAAGCAAAAAGGGACATGGCGTCAAAAGCTAACTCAGCAGGTTCAACAAGCCCGTGATCAACAATGCGTTTGTAAAGTCGATGAAAAATGCACCTACGATGGGAGCGACCAAAAACGCACGAGGCGATGGCCCATAGCGTTGCACCACGGAGTGCATGACGGCCATGGCATTGGCTGTTGTGCCCAGCATGAAGCCAATGAAACCGCCGCTCATGACAGCTGCGTCGTAATCCCGACCCATGACCTTGAAAACCACATACCAGGAAAAAACAGCCACAGCAACGACTTGAATGACCAGATTCACCAACAAGGGTGCCGCAATGGACGTCAGTTCCCACAGTTTTAAATTCATCAAGGCCACTGACAAGAACAAGGACAGGCAGACCACGCCAATGCGCTCAGTCAGCTCATGTGGGATGTTGAGCCATCGGGTCTGATCGTCGATATTTCGAATCAAAGCTCCCATGATCATGGCACCGACATAGCCGGGCAGTGTCAAATCCGCCGACTTCATCACGCCACCCAACCAAGCACCAACCCCCATGGCAACAAGCAACACGCTCAAGCCTTTGAGTACCGTCAACATATTGCCTTCTTCATCACCTGATGAATCCACAGACGAACTGGTGCTGGTTTGTGCTTTGGGTGTCAAAGTGGGAGCAGCTGCTTGCAATTGGTGATGATCAAGCAAGCGTGTCACGATGGGTCCACCCACCAAGCCACCCATGACAATACCTGCCATCGCAGCAGCAATGGCCACTGATTCTGCAGAAGCCACTCCAGCAGCTGCAAACTGCGGTGCAAATGCCAATGCGGTTGCTGGGCCTCCGGTCAGTGCAGCTGGACCCATCAGCACTCCCAGCAATGGGGATTGACCAAAGGCAACAGCGGTGGCAATGCCGATCAAACTTTGGACAACAGCCAAAAATGTGGCAAGTCCGAGAAATACCAACGCTTGTCGGGTTCCAGCCCTTAACAAACCAACACTGGCACTCAAACCAATCGATGTGAAAAATGCAGTCATCAATGGCGCTTGCAAGGTGGTATCAAACTTGACAGCCACCAAATTGGATTCGCGCGATAGGGTCACCAGGATCGCAATCACCAGACCGCCAACAACAGCAGCAGGAATGTTGTAGCGCCGCAGCACGGGCACACGGTTCAGAATAGACATTCCCAAAAACAGCGCGATGGCGCCCACCGCCGTTGTTTGAATAAAGTCGAGAGACCAGGTCATTGTTTTATTCCCGTCAAAATCATGATGAGTTCATAGGTTTGAACTAGCCCTGCCGTTGATGACATTATCCAACGACCTGCAAGCCTACATCGGCATAACCCAAATACAGTTTTGACACTATTGAAGTCAACTGAATGTTATGAATGCCGCCCAATCATTTGGTGGTAATGGAAAAAAACTGATTGCGACATGGGTATTGTCTGCATATCGACAAGTTTTATGTACTTAGGGCTACACTGAGCTTGAGAATTTTTTGTATTGTTTTCTTTTTGGGAGTTCACTATGCACGGTAGATTTCTTTCTGTTGCTTTGGCTTTGGTAATGGGTTTTTACAGTTTGAGTGCTGAAGCCGCAAAACGCATGGGCTCAGGCAGGTCTGTTGGCCAACAATCTAATAATGTCTCCCAAATACAAGGCACCAAGCCTGCACAAAATGCAACACCCGCTACCCCAGCTTCTTCACCGGCTGCGGCAGCACCACAAAGACGTCCATGGGGCGCTATGCTCGGTGGACTCGCAGCTGGCCTTGGACTCGCTTGGCTTGCAAGTTCCATGGGGTTTGGTGAAGAGCTGGCGCAGTTCATGATGTTTGGTCTCATTGCTTTGGTCATCATGATGGTTGTGGGCTACGTCATGCGACGCAGATCAACAGCTCAAAATCCTGTGCAAAACACAAGTCCCTTGGCCTTTCAAGGTGCGGGGGCAACACCACCGCTACAACAGCAAACCACCCAATTCAATACACGTCCCCATGCGACCCATTCCTCTTCGGGCAGCATGATTGGCTCAGCGGTCAGCGGATTTCAACCTACATGGTCAATCCCTGATGGCTTTGATGCCAACGGATTCCTTCATCAGGCCAAAGAAAATTTTGTCATCATGCAAGATGCTTGGGATCGATCAGATACTGCCAGCCTGCGTAAGATGATGACAGACAATATGTTGACTGAAATCAGAGCGCAAATTGCTGAGCGCGACGCCACCAGTTCTGTCGGCCAAATGACCAAAACTGAAGTGGTTTCCCTAGATGCCAAGTTACTCGGCATTGAAGAAACATATGACAGCCACCTTGCCAGTGTGGAGTTCTCCGGAATGATTCGGGAAGATGCCGGATCCCAAGCCGAGGCATTCAATGAAGTCTGGAATATGTCACTCAGCAAAACCGCCAACAGTGGCTGGCTAGTAGCTGGTATCCAGGCTACCAGTTAAAGCAAAATCAAAGTTGAATCAAAGTCACTCTATGACTTTGACACCTTTCCAAAAAGCCACACGGCCGCGAATTTCATCGGCCTGTGGCTTTGGATCTGAATAAAACCATACGGCGTCATTGTTCAATTCACCGTTGACCAGCAGTGACAAATAACTGGCCTGTCCTTTCCATGCGCAAATGGTTTTGTGGTTGCTGTTAGAAACATAGTTTTGATTCAGTGACTCGGCTGGGAAGTAATGGTTACCTTCTAGCAAAACTGTGTCCTTGCTTTCGGCAACCACGGTATCTTTCCAAATAGCTTTCATGATGATGTTTCCTGTTTGTGGGGAATGTTGAGCCAGAGCAGGCCAAAGTACTGTTGTTGATCGGTCCAAAATGAACCAGCTTGCAGGCCTGCTAACCGTGCCGCTTGTTGTACGCCGGCAATCGTGAACTTGTGGGAATACTCCGTATGAAGGGTTTCGCCTTGCGCAAACGTATACGCCTGTGCGTTTAGATGAACAATTTGCGACTTCAAACTGAGCAAATGCATTTCAATTCTTTGCAACGGGGCGTTATAAAAAGCACTGTGCGCAAATTGCGTCAGATCAAAATCACACCCTAGTTCTCGATTCGCACGAGTCAACAGGTTGAGGTTGAAGGCAGCCGTCACTTCTTGCGAATCATTGTATGCCGCGTGTAAAACCGCAGGTGACTTGATCAGGTCGACACCAAGCAACAAGGCGCCGCCACGCAAGTGCTCAGCACAGTTTTGGAAGAAAGTATGCGCTTGTGCGGGTGAAAAATTGCCGATGGTTGAACCTGGGAAAAATGCAACTCGCTTGCCTGTACCAGGCAAAGAAGATGGCAGATGCCATTGGTTGGTGTAGTCAGCCACCAAAGAAAGGATCTGCAGATTGACAAACTCAGTTTGCAACTCTGCACAGGCAGCATGTAAATGTGGGCCGGAAATATCCATCGGCACATAGCGAGATGGCTTGATGGCTGCATGAAGCAAATAACGAATTTTTGTCAATGAGCCTGCACCAAATTCAATGATGTCAGCGTTTTCACCCATATGTTTGGATATATCTTCTGCATGGGTTTGCAAAATGGACAACTCAGTTCGAGTTGGGTAGTACTCGGGCAATTCGCATATACGGTCAAACAGGGCTGATCCCGCTTGGTCGTAAAAATATTTGGGTGAAATACGCTTGGGCGTTTGCGACAGCGCTGCTTGCATGTCCTGCATGAATTGCAAGCGTTCAGATTCAGTAGCGGTCATATTCAGTGGTTTGAGTTGTCTTTGGCTAAACGCAAGCCGCTGAACTGCCAGCGTACATGGGCAGGAAAAAAATTACGGTAGGTATGGCGACTGTGTTGTACAGGCGTTGCAAGACTGCCTCCACGCAAAACTTGCTGACCCACCATGAATTTGCCGTTGTACTCTCGCACCGCACCGTTGGCCGGCACAAACCCTGGGTAAGGCTCATATGCTGAACGGGTCCATTGCCACACCTGTGAATACAAGTCGTGCATGGCTTTGTGAGTACTTGCAATTTCCCACTCAAATTCTGTGGGTAGACGTGCGCCACACCATTGTGCAAATGCTGATGCTTCATAAAAACTCAGGTTAGCCACAGGCGCTTGTGGGTCGAGTTCTTGCAAGCCGTTCAAGCCAAACACCTGCCACTGGTCTGAGTGGGAGCGAGGATCGTCAGGGGCCAACCAATACAGTGGACATTGCCACCCGTTTTGCAGAACTTGAGAGCGGCCTTCGGAGAGCCAGAGGTCTGCGTTGTCATAGCCGCCGTCTTTGATAAACGACAGGTACTCGCCACAGGTCACCAGCCGGTTGGCGATCTGAAACCTTTGAACAAACCGCTGATGTTTCGGTGTTTCGTTGTCGAATGAAAAACCTGCTTGATCAACCGATCTGCCAATCTCAGACAAGCTTTCATCAAATGAAAGCCATTGCATCTCCGCGCAAGATGCAGGCGGGTATATGAAAGAGGTGTCGTAGGCTGGTAGCAGGGGATGACAAGATAGCAAATGCAAGGCATCGGTCAGCAATAACTCTTGGTGTTGTTGCTCGTGGTTCAAGCCAAGCTCTATCAAGGCCAATAATTCTTCGTTGAGAGCATCTGTGTTCATCAAAAGTTGTTGCATACCGGCATCTACATGCTGTCGAAATGCAAGCACCTGTTGCAACGACGGTCTTGTCAGCAATCCGCGCTGCGGACGCGGATGCCGCGGTCCCAAGGCTTCGTAATACGAGTTGAAAAGATAAGCAAAAGAAGTGTCAAATACTTGGTAGCTGGGCAAAAAAGGCACCAGCACCAGATTTTCAAAAAACCAGCTGGTATGAGCCAAATGCCATTTGGTTGGACTGGTGTCTGGCATTGACTGAACACACTGATCCTCGGCACTTAAAGGCGCAGCTAGGTTCAAAGAGTATTGGCGCAGGGATGTGTAGCGGTCTGGTAGCGAAGAATGCATGTATCCCAAATTTTATGCGTCAAACCGTTTTGTTCAATTCACCCGATTTCATCAGGTCTAAAGTGCATGCCTATCTATTCACATTCAAAAGTGATGTAGCCTATTCAAATGCAGTCTTTTCTTCACAAATTACAAAACCATTCTCGATAAAATAAGTAAATACATTGTTGTTGATGAAGGAAACTCTATGAGTGAAGACCCAAGATGCTGTGGCACCGGAACCTGCATCATCAACGCTGACGGCGTTTGTTGGTGTGGCCAAGCGTGGGACGGAGAAAAAATGTGTATGCCCAAAATAAAGCAGAGTGATGATCTTGAAAAAGATAAAAAGACCGTTGATATGGATACCGATAGCTCTGATAGCAGTCGCATCAACCC
>JBILIR010000227.1:0-3592 GCA_044368955.1 Limnohabitans sp. | reverse complement strand
AATTCAAACGAGTCCAACAGCCATCCTCGGGAGGCAGGGGTGCAAGTTACGGCCATGTGTTGCAGGCGGGTGAACTGGACCTGACCCATGGTCGTATTCTCTATTTAGAAGATGTCAATGTGAGCTTTGATGGCTTCAAAGCAATCAACAATTTATCCTTGGACATTGCCCCGGGTGAACTGCGCTGCATCATTGGCCCCAATGGCGCAGGCAAAACCACCATGATGGACATCATCACCGGCAAAACCCGACCCGACAGTGGACAGGTGTTTTTTGGCAGCACCATCGATTTGCTGCGTCACAACGAGCCCGAGATTGCGCAACTGGGCATTGGACGCAAATTCCAAAAACCAACCGTGTTTGAACATTTAAGTGTTTGGGAAAACCTAGAGCTTGCGCTGGCAACTGCTAAAAATGTGACTGCTTCCATGTTGTTTCGTTTGAACGGGGTGCAACAAGACCGTTTGTGCGAAGTTTTGGAAACCATTCGCTTAACTGATGACGTAGGACGAATGGCAGGCTTGCTCAGCCATGGCCAAAAACAATGGCTAGAGATTGGCATGTTGCTGATGCAAGACCCCAAGCTGTTGCTGTTGGATGAACCAGTGGCCGGCATGACAGACCAAGAAACCGAACGTACAGCAGAACTGTTTTTATCTCTCAAAGGAAAACACTCGTTGATGGTGGTTGAGCATGACATGGGTTTTATACGCCGCATTGCCGATATCGTCACAGTGTTGTGCGATGGCTCAGTACTGGCGCAGGGCAGTTTTGAGCAGGTGCAGTCCGATGAGCGTGTGATTGATGTGTATTTGGGACGCTAAGCCATGTTGAATGTACAAAATATCCATCAGTACTACGGCGGCTCGCACATTTTGCGCAATGTCAGCTTGCAAACCCATGCAGGACAGGTCACTGTTTTGCTCGGGCGCAATGGCGTGGGTAAAACCACCTTGCTCAAAGCCTTGATGGGCTTGGTGCCATTGCGTGAGGGAAGCATCACGTTTAATGGCAAGTTGATCACCCAAGAAACCCCTTATGAAAGAGCAAGAGCTGGCATTGGCTACGTCCCTCAGGGGCGCGAAATTTTCAATCGTTTAACGGTGGAAGACAATTTGCGCATGGGTTTGGCCACGCAAAAAGCAGGCACAGCCATACCCACCGAGTTGTTCGAAATGTTTCCCATCTTGGACCAAATGCGGCATCGCCGAGGCGGTGATTTATCGGGTGGACAGCAACAGCAGCTGGCCATTGCCAGAGCGCTGGCAGGCAAGACTCAACTCTTGGTGTTGGATGAACCTACCGAGGGTATTCAGCCCAGCATCATCAAAGACATTGGTCGTGTCATCCAACATCTGGCCAAGCGAGGCGACATGGCCATTTTATTGTGCGAGCAGTATTACGATTTTGCAGAAGAATTGGCCGACCACTACCTTGTCATGGAGCGTGGTGAAGTCATTGCCCAAGGGCCAGGTAGCGAGATGCAATCAAAAGGGATTCGTCAGTTGGTCTCTATTTGAATTTTCACCCGCACAGGAACCACAGAAAAACTGGGACAGTTGTACCGCTCTATATCTTCTGCATGGAGTGGGTAGGAATTGCAGTTGGAGAATCGACGCCAAGTTGAATCGTAAATACCGCATTGGAATTTATCTTCACCCACAGGTTCTAGAAAGAAGCACTTTTTTTCTAGGCAGCAATTGCCACATTGCACACAAGAGCCTTGTATCTGAACAGGAATATTCTTGTTACGCAAAAAAACATCTTCCAAAAAATGCAAAACAGGGCCTTGAGATATGGCCTGCAAGTGAATCCGCATTTTTTTCACACTGCTGCTGTACTCAAGAATGAACTTCTTCTTCCAAAACAGCAGGAACATCAACAAGGGAGAGACAGGGATCAGCAGTGAAATAAAAAAAACAATAAGTTGGGACAAGCGCTTTGAAAATGTTTTCACTTAAGCCCCATACAGTTGGCATAAAAAGTGGTTGTCGCTGGCCAGTCTGAAAAGATGCCACGAATTCCCACGTCTTTGTTCAGAACATGAAGCGCTTCAAGGATGTCGCCTTCATGGCGTATCCCAGCCGAAACCGATTGGTAATACCACCCACCCTTGTCCAAGGCCATGACCCCCGATCTTTCAAGCGACCAAGTGATGATGTCTAGCCCAGCTTTTTTGGCATTTTTTGCATACGCAGAAGCTACCAGTTTTCCATCTTCTAAAGCCAACAAAGCAAAGAGAGGCGGCGCCACAATCTTGACGCCTTTTCTTTTGTAGTCATTGAGCTTTTCTAGGGATGGCAAGTCTTTGACGGTTTCTGCAGCGTCCAGGAAAACCGCTTGCTTGGCAAACGCTGGCTCGTTTTGAATCCAATACAAAATATCCTGCTCATTGAAAGATTGGGGGAACACATGCTTAGGTTTGACGCCAGCTTGTTTGTATTCATCGATCATTTTTTGGGCATATTGCTGCTGCGTGAAGCCCTCGAAAGGCATGGGCACAGAGGCTTCTTTCAACTCTGGCGTCATCTTCACCCCCAGCCGTTTGAAAAGCGCAATGCTTTCCTTGTGGCTCAACAGCGTGCCGCTGGTGGGGCCTGAATACAAATCTGTTCGCCAAGCGGGTGTGCCAGCCACAAACTCTTGTGCTGTGCGGGCCTTGGGGTTAAAGCCATCCATTTTTCCGTGCAGTGTTTTGAATTCGGTCAAAGTGATGTCACTGGACCTGCACTCCGCAGTTGCGGGTGTGTTGGTGTTGGGGTCAAAGGGGCTAAAGGGCTTGGTGCATTGCGAGGCCAAGGGGGTGAGCAAAATATTGGTCGTGGTGTGTAAATCATTTTGTGCATGTCTGCACACCAATTCTTTGTCCTTGGTGAAAGTGACATCGCACTCCATGACACCTGCGCCCATGCGAGCTGCAGCTTCATAGGACTCCACGGTGTGCTCGGGAAACATCAAGGCTGCACCGCGGTGGCCAATGGAAAAATCCGATTTCTTAAAAGGTCCGTTGGTGCAGCTTTGCAGTTTTCGCTTCAAGGGCGAATCCTGCATCTGCGACACCAAGAAAAATGGCCTGGGTCCCAGTTGAATATTTTGAATGGGACCCTGTTGTTCAGCCGTTGCGCCCAATGCGGTCAATAAAAAAACAGTCACTGAAAATTTTGCAAAGTGCTTGAACATGTGGATAGGTATTGATAAAGTTTTCACATATTAAAAACGCCGCATGAAAATTTGATGACACCTTGTGTCATCTGCAAACATACTGGGTCAATAAAGGTCCTGGGCTGATAGCAGTCACCACCACCGTAAAACCGCCACTTTCTGCTTTGGTGACAAGCACCCCGTAGTCTGGCAAGTTTTGTTGCTTGGCCAATGCAGCCGCAAGCTGCCAAATGCTCATTAAGTCAGCGCTGATCGCCGTTGCCATGCTTTTGAACTGGGTACGCGCTTCGGGCTTTAGGCGAACCAAGTGAACATGCAACTGATTTTGGGACCTGAAGTTCTGCGGGTTGACGACCAAGGCGATGGCCTCGGCTTCAATGCGTTGCATGGCGACATCCCATGCGTACTGCCATATTCCCTCGGGACGCAA
>JBILIR010000168.1:0-4394 GCA_044368955.1 Limnohabitans sp. | reverse complement strand
GACTTGCAAAGGCATCACCAGACCGTGGACAAAAGATGCAGGGCAACCGCACATCTTGATGTCTCGGATGGCGACATATTCCGTGTTGATCGACCAAACTTCCGTGGTTTTTCTGCAGGACGTATCGGGGGAGCAGGCCACTTCTGCAATGGGCGCTCGACATCGGGCGCAATAGTTTTCTAGCTTGGGGTCAACACAATGTTTGACGATGTCTAGCAGTATGTCGCTGTTTGGCATGGCATAAAGGCCACCCCATGGGAATAGAAGAAGACAAGCAAGCAATAGGCGTTGAATTGTCATCAAGCGAACATATTTCTGCTTCATGATGTGTTAATGGAACCGAATACAAATGTTTTGGGTCAGAGGATTGGACAGTTTAAACAACATCTCTCTGAGCTGGGATTTATCTCACCTGTTTTGGGCGAACTAGAGCCATTGCGCAATGTGCCTGAATTCACAAACCGTCAAGAGGTTTTGGGGCTGGTCTTAGAAGGCGACTTGGCACTCAAGTCCCAAGGCGAAACCACCAACTATTTGATGGGTGAATTGTTTTTCATCGACAAGGTGACCCGCTTTGAATTGCAAGCAGGTCCTGCTGGCGTGAAGTACTTGTTTGCTTTCAAATAGTTGGCTTACATCGCCCATATGCGAGGTGCAACCGCAGGTCGTTGCCACAACTCAGACCGCCAAAGCAACCAAATACGGCGCAGCAAATCCATGGCTTGCTCGACTTGCGCTGACAAGACACGCACGACCACCAGCTTGGGGTCAGGAGATGTCACACCCGCTTGCAATTCAAGCGCATGTTGATCACACACACTACGCGCCAAGGTAATGACGTGCTGCAACAACTCGTCTGACATGGCGCTGCCTTGCGCAAACACCAAGGTACTTTGGCAGTTGTGACCGTTCAGCCCCAAGGGGCTTTGCAACAAGCGGTGGTCACTGGCTTGTATCAAGCCCCGCTCAAGCCACAAGCCCTCAATTTCCAGATGCTGTTGATATTGTCCCGAGGTAAACGCTTGACCTGCATGGGGCAAGCCCAAGGCGGTGATGTCCCACGCCATGAGTTGACTGTTGGCCGCCATATGGAACTTGACTTGGTTATGCGCTTGGCAACCGCTGTAGGCCAAGGCTTCCAAGGGCAGCCATTCAAGCCGACTGCCTTCGGCTAAGGTGGCGTTGACATATTGGGATGCAGTTTGGCCATCGGAATGGTAAAAACGTGTGGCCCCAGGGGTGGTGACCAAGGCATGGGCCTGAGGTTGTAAGTTCAGACCAATGTGCAGTTCGTCACCGCCCACCAAACCGCTAGGTGGATGGACCAAGATGTTGTGACAAACCTTATCGCCCTCGGGATAGAGGCTCTTCAAGATGCGAAGAGGGCCATCGTGCAGGTGGCGTGCCACACAATGACCATCCTCAAGGCTGTAATCGATGCTGAGTTTGGCTTTCCAGCCCATGGCTTTATTCAAAAAGCTTGAATCCTACCGCGGACACAAAGCCCACCAAGGTAGAAAACCCAGCCATATTGGGCGTGGACAAATGCGCGGCTTCGGGCAGCATCGCCGAGCCAATCATGGTCAACATCGCACCTGCGGCAATCCCTTCCACCACAATCATGGCCGAGTGAGGAATGGACTCACCCACATAAGCCCCAAACCCAGCGCCCACTGCACAGATCACAGTCAGTACTGACCAAAGAAAAATAATTTTGCTGGTGGAAAAACCTTGTTGCTTCATGTTCACGCTGGCAGACAAGGCTTCAGGGAAGTTGGCCAAAAACAAGGCGCCTACCAAGGTCAGCGGCATGACTTCAAAAAAGGTCACAGGAAGACCTGCCGCCACTCTGGCCGCCACGATAGACAGCATGACCGTGCCAATGACAAAGCTCTCAGCAAATTGCCCAACCAAATGGCCATGCCAGCGTTGTTGTGTTCCTCTTTCATATTGCTCAAGTCGGTGGCGGTGGGGACCTCGCTGCCACCGGTTCGGATGGCATCAATCGCTAAATTGGCCCAAGCTTGTTTGGCAACAGCGGCTTGGTCGAGGTGACGCTTGTTTTCCAAAATACGTTGTGCGGCGAGTTCACGAACAGAGCTTACAAATTCGGGGTGGCTGCGTGCAAAAACCTCGTACTGCGATTTGTGCAGTACCAGCAGCTCGGCTGGGCCATGCTCTGCCACAGCAGTGGTGCTGTGGGCTTGGTGCGACAAGAAAGACACCTCACCCAATAAATCGCCACGCTCCACCGTGTGGCTGCTGCCATCTGCATGAGTTAGGGTGAGGGAGCCAGAGCGAACGATGTACAGCTCGGTGGAAGGGTCACCGATAGAAAACAAGGTTTCCTCTTGCACCAAAAACTTTGGATGCAACTGCTTGACCAAATCCTGCATCATCTCAGCAGACATGCTGCTGAAAAAAGAGGAGTTGCCAATGGACTGCATCAAGTCGGCTTGGTGCTTGGATTTGTTGCGGGCATGTTGGGCGATGATGTAAGCCCCTTTGCGCAAATAGCCGCCATGCGCACTGAGCAATTGGTCAAGCAGTATGAAGATCAAGCCACCCCCCACCATGGCCAGCAAAAGGGTGATGAAGTGGTGAACCTCGACAGCGCGGTTGGTGATGTCGGCGTTGGCCAAGGCCTCCACGGTGGGCGACACCAGTTCCAGCGCCAAAGCGGATATCAAAGCGCCAGCGCCAAAGCCGCACATGGCCCCCACTTTCGCGTTCGACATCGGCGTGGTGATGCCGACAATAGCGCCAAGCACCATAGAACCCGCCGCAATCGCACCCAAAATGGCGGCCCACAAAATCAATGTCGTGCCCATGTCCTGCATGTCCATCTCCTGTTCGGTCAATGACCTTGTTCTGCGATAACTTTGATCAGGCTGTAGCGCCTTGTTTCAGCCGTGAAGATAGTCGGTTAATTTGGCGCCACAATTCGAGCAATGTTTCGCCTCAGGCAGATGACCTTCAGTTAAGCAGGCATGGCAAGTGCGTGTGGTGGCTGCATAGGATTCTTCATGCAAGCCTCCTCGGTGCATGGCCATTTCTGCTGTCACGATACCTGTAGGTACAGCCAAGGTTCCCCAGCCTATCAGCATCATGCAAGACGCTATGAACTGTCCCAAAGGGGTCTTTGCCGTTATGTCGCCAAAACCTACGGTGGTGACTGTGGTGATGGCCCAATAAATCGAAGTTGGAATACTGGTAAAGCCATTTTCGGGGCCTTCAACCACATACATCAAACTGCCCATCACAATGACCAAAAACAGAACAAACGATAAGAAGACAAAGATTTTTCGTCGACTGTCTGCCAGCGCCAATAACAACCACTGGTACTCGGCAACATAAGCAGGCATTTTCAGCACCCTGAAAATGCGCAAGAGGCGCATCACACGTACATCAAGCAATGCGTAGAGCTCGGGGAAGAACAAAGCTAAATATGAGGGTAGCAAAGACAGCAAATCAACCAAGCCAAAAAAGCTGGTGGCGTAGCGCAAGGGTTTGGGGCAACACGACAGGCGAGCGATGTACTCGATGGTGAACAAAATAGTGAAGAACCATTCTGCTGCGGAAAATTCAAACTCGAGACCTTGCCGCAAACTTTGGACACTGTCGGCCATGACCACCAACACGCTCAAAATGATCGCCCATATGAGGGCAACATCAAATAACTTACCTGCTGGCGTATCAGCTTCAAAAATGATGGTGTAGAGCTTTAAACGCCAACCATCTAAAGGCCGATCAAGGTTGTTGAATTTGTGGTGGATGGCATCCATCCGTTCTTGTTTATTTTTCACAACTTGTTTTATTTGATAAAAAAAGAAACCCTGTCTCAACACACTTGGATTGAGGTCTTCAGTTTGAGCGCATAAAAAAACCTCTATCTTTCGCAAGATGGGGGTTTCAGCGAATCGTCGCTTGGATCTTGGTGTTAATCCAGACTGACATCGTGAACTCCTTTGCGGGTAGAAATATTATTTTGAGCCAGTAAAAATACTTTATGGCACTTCAACTACCAAACCACATAATTTAAATTGAGCCAAAAACGCTGGAGAGAACACGCATTGCTGATGGCCACATTTGCAGCTGAGGATGGACAAGTTTGGTCACTCATGTAATGGGCCAGCTCCGCTCTGAATTGAAGTTGCTTGCTGAACTTCCAGTCCAAGCGCAAATCCAGCTCTTTGCCCAGTGCGGCTGAGTCTTGGGCCGTTTTGAACTGATGGTAGTCAGCCTGAATACCCCACTGACCCCAGCTATATCCGGTAGAGAGCCAAGTATCTTGGACACCCTTCACAGGCGTGCTGTTGAATTTGTCCGCCCATCCTTGGGTCGGATGCAACAAGCCCAGTGGGTTGTAAAAACCTGCAGTCCCAGCGCCTTTT
>JBILIR010000053.1:0-8096 GCA_044368955.1 Limnohabitans sp. | reverse complement strand
GTAAAGGCGCCTATTGGGGTATTTTTTGATCAGCCGAGTAGCAACTTCCCCCTTGGAGTCTGATTCTGGATGGTTGGAAGTGGAAGAAGATTTGCGTGCCAAAAGAATATCCTGTTTGGGGGTTTGCAAAAGCGTCTTTGCAAAACGTCGAGCAGGTAAAGGGGCAAGGCAAAGACTGGTAGGCGCGATTGGACTCGAACCAACGACCCCCACCATGTCAAGGTGGTGCTCTAACCAGCTGAGCTACGCGCCTTCGTTGTCGAACTTATAGATTCTAACAGCAGTCTGATCAGCCAAGATGTCGCCTTGCGGTTCGCACACCCGCGACATCCTTGACGACAGTGAGCACCTTGTTCAATTTCGAAGCGTCTCCCACCTCCACCGTGAAAGTCATCCACGCTGTTTCTTTGATGGATTGGGTTTGCACACCAATGACATTGATCTTGTCTTTGGCAAACACTTCTGAGATATCACGCAACAGCCCTTGACGATCATTGGCAACAATTTGTATGTCCACAGGGTAAAGCGCATCAGCGCCGGCTCTTGCCCCCCATGCGACAGGTATCACGCGGTCCGGCGCAGTCATTGATAACTGGATGAAATTTTTGCAACTGCTGCGGTGAACGCTCACCCCTTTGCCGCGAGTGACAAAGCCGCCCAGTGCATCCGGTGGGGCAGGTCTGCAACACTTAGCCAATTGGGTCATCAACGAGTCCACGCCCACCACCAACACCCCCGAAGGTGCGGAATGGGTTTTGCTGCGCAGGGTTTTGCGTAGCAGTCGCTCATCGTCATCCAGCAAGGGGGCGGGGGGGCGCAAGAAGGTTTCAATGGTTTTCAGCGAAAACTCATCTTTGCCCACCACCTCAAACAATTGGGCTGCCGCAGGAAAACCCAATTGAACAGCCAGTTCATCCAGTTTCAAGGCGGTTTTGCCTTCTCGCTGCAAAAGGCGCTCAACCAAGTCGCGTCCTTTGGCCATGGTTTGGCTTGCCAGCTGCGCATTGAACCAAGCTCTGACCTTGGCCTTGGCTCGAGGTGAGCTTAAAAAGCCCAACTCTTGGTTAAGCCAGTCTCTTGAAGGACCACCTTCTTTGGCAATGATCACTTCAACGGTTTGTCCATTGCGCAAAGGCGTAAACAAAGGGACCATCAGGCCGTCAACTTTCGCGCCCCTGCAGCGATGCCCCAGATCGGTGTGCAGGCTGTAGGCAAAGTCGACAGGTGTGGCCTGAACGGGCAGTTCAATAATGGCAGCTTGGGGCGTCAGCACATAAATTTTGTCCTCGTCATCCACCGCGCTTGCTTTTGGGTCAGCATGTGCGGCTTGGTTCAAATCGCGCTCCCAAGCCAACAACTGACGAAGCACAGCCATTTTTTTGGCTTGGGCATCAGACAGCTGCACACCTGCATAACCTTTGACACCTGCTTCTTTATAGGCCCAGTGAGCAGCCACGCCAAACTCTGCATGTTCATGCATATCTTGGGTGCGAATTTGGATTTCAACCACCTTGCCCAAGGCGTCACTCACCACCGTGTGCAAGGATTGGTAACCATTCGACTTTGGCTTGGCAATGTAATCATCAAACTCGTTGTCAAGCGGTGTCATCTGGGCATGTACCAACGACAAAGCACGGTAACAGTCGTCGACAGAGTTGACGATCACCCTGAGTGCCCGCAAATCACGAACCTGTGAGAAGTCCAAAGACTTTCCGCGCATTTTTTTGATGATGCTGTAAATGTGTTTCGGCCTACCCTGCACTTGTGCACTGATGCCTTGTGCCAGCAATCGGTCTGCCAGCAATTGGCGCAACTGAGCTACTTGGGCTTCTCGCTCGACCCGTTTGTCCTCCAACCAGCCCGCTACCTTTTTGTAGGTGTCGGGTTCAAGCAAGCGAAAAGCCAAGTCTTCCATCTCCCATTTGATCTGCCAAATGCCCAAGCGATTGGCCAAGGGAGCAAAGACAAGCAAAGACTCTTTGGCAACGTCGTCGAAGTCGGTTTTTTTATGTGCGTGCAAATAGCGCAAAGTTTGCAAACGTGAAGCCAAACGCAAAACGACCACCCGTAAGTCTCTTGAAAAAGCCAGCAACATGCGCCTGACAAATTCAATTTGCACCTGCCCTTGGGCATCTTTTGCTGCTCGGGTCTGAGCTTGACGCTGCAACTGCATCAAGCGCATGGTTTCCATTGCCAAAGCGGCGTGACTAGCACCAAAGGCCTTTTCAATCAACTCTTGGGGCTTATTTAAGTGCTCACATGCAAAAGCCAAGTAAGACGCGGCTTGCATATCGTCCGAGGCGCCCAAGGACTTGACCAGCACTGCCAAAGCATCCGCATGCACCAAGCAGTTTTCACCATTGTCCAACTTCTGCGAATCCAAAAAAGGTTCTGCAAAAGCTCTGGCACGCTCTAGCGTTCGTTGGCTTGGTTCGAAGCTGGCACCTGCAACAGACAGCAGTCCCTCCACCCCCAAGGGCGAGCTTTCCAAAACGTCAGTACTTTTCATTGCTGAAGTCACTCAATTGCTTGGTGCAGAATAAGACCAGTCATCGTAAAGGATTGGAGAAAGCATGAGCGAGCGTTTTTTGGCTGGCAAGACAGCCTTGGTCACAGGTTCCACCAGCGGGATTGGTCTTGGCATGGCAAAAGCCTTGGCAAAAGCCGGCGCCAATGTGGTGCTCAACGGGTTTGGACCGCATACGGAAGTTGTTGCCGAAGTTGCTGCTTTAGGTGCTGAAACAGCTTTCCACGGAGCCGATATGCGCAAAGCCGCTGAAATTGAAGCGATGATGCAGTTTGCAGCAGAGCGTTTTGGCCGTGTCGATGTGTTGGTCAACAATGCCGGTATTCAACATGTGTCGGCCCTTGAAGATTTCCCCACGCAGAAGTGGGATGACGTCATCGCCATTAATTTGACCAGCGCCTTTCACACCACCCGCTTGGCTTTGCCTGCTATGCGCCAAGCCAACTGGGGTCGCATCCTCAATATTGCTTCGGTTCATGGCTTGGTCGGTTCGGCAAATAAATCAGCCTATGTGGCTGCCAAGCACGGTATCTTGGGGCTGACCAAGGTCACGGCCCTAGAGACAGCAACGACTGGCGTGACCTGCAACGCCATCTGTCCGGGTTGGGTTTTGACGCCCTTGGTTCAGCAACAAGTCGATGCCAAGGCATTGACCCTGGGGGTCAGCATCGAAGAAGCGACCCGCTTGCTATTGAGTGAAAAAGAACCTTCCATGCAGTTCACCACGCCTGAAGAATTGGGCGAATTGGCTTTGTTTTTATGTTCTGCAGCTGGCAACAATGTGCGGGGTGCGGCTTGGAACATGGACGGGGGCTGGGCCGCACAATAGAAAAATGCACTGTGTTTTTAAACATCATTCAAATGGATGAGATGGGTGTCGCCGACTTTCAGTTACACCGAATTTAAGTGCCACTCTATTGCCTGCAAAACTGCGCTGATTTATCGTTGCAGGCATGAAGAAAAACCTGCACAACCCAGACTACGAAGCCTTTGCGGCCCGCTTGCGTCAAGCCATGAAGGACGCGGGGCTCAAAGCCTCTGCCACCCATTTGGCCGACTCTTTCAATTTGCGCTATTGGGGCGAGGGCATCACCGCCCACGCAGCTCGCAACTGGATGTTTGGCGTGTCAATGCCCAAACAAGACAAACTCAAGACACTGGGCGAAGTGCTCAACATCAGTCCGCAAGATTTGCTGTTTGGTCCACAACGCGTGGTTCATGAAGTCAAGGAAACCCAACTGAGCGACGGCATGGGCATGGGCGACACAGAAATGATCAGACAGTATTTGCAGTTGCAACCTGAACACAAACGCATGGTCAGGCAATGGGTGCGTATGTCATTGGTGTTTCAGCAAAACCACGGCCCTCGCCTCTAAGGCTTGGCCAGCCCCCACAGGACCCAATTTTTCAGCCGTTTTGGCTTTGACATTGACTTGGTTCACCTCAAGTAGCAAGGCGTCGGCAATACGTTCGCGAATGGAAAGAATGAAGGGGGCCAATTTAGGGGCTTGTGCAATGACGGTGCTGTCGATGTTGCTGATCTGCCAACCCGCCGCTTGCAGCATGACACCCGTGGCTTGCAACAACAACCATGAGTCAGCCCCTCGCCAACGCTCATCGCTGTCGGAGAAATGCGTGCCGATATCACCCAAAGCCGCCGCACCCAACAAAGCATCGGTGATGGCATGCAACAGCACATCGGCGTCCGAATGCCCCAGTAGGCCTAGATGAAAAGGAATCTCCACGCCACCTATCACCAAGCGTCTGCCAGGCACCAAGGCATGGATATCCCAGCCTTCACCGATGCGAAATTGCTCACTCATGCCAACACTCCAGGTCGTTGCTTTCGGTCATTCAGCACCGCTTCGGCCAAAGCCCAATCTTGCGGGTAAGTGACCTTGAAATTGAAAGAGGCACCCTCGATCAGCAGAGGTGCAAAGCCTTTTGCCTCCATGGCACTGGCCTCGTCAGTGATGTCTTCACTGGGTTGCTCAAGCGCCTGTGCCAAAGAACCCAAGCGAAACATTTGCGGTGTTTGCGCCAGCCATTTGTCGCTGCGGTTCAAGGTGGCTGACACACGCCCATCCACCGAGGCTTTCAAGGTATCAGGCAGGGGTAATGCCAGCAAGCCACCCACGCTGTCATTGGCGCATGCTGCTACCAAAGCTTGTATCAGTCGAGGGGTGATGAGGCAGCGTGCAGCGTCATGCACCAACACCCAATCGCTTGGGTCAACACCTTGCTCTTGCAAACTGCGCAAACCACCCAACACACTTTGTGCTCGGGTGGCGCCACCACGAGGCGTCAAGGTAAAAGCAGGCTGGGGATGGTCTGTCAGAAGTTGAGCCATCAAACTGTCTTGGGGAGACACCACAAGCATGGCATGTCCCAGACCAGGCACAGCGGCAAAAGCTTTAAGGGTATGCATCACCATGGGAACGCCAGCCAAGGGCGCGTACTGCTTGGGGATGTCAACGCCTGATCGGCTGCCCGTGCCAGCGCAGGGGATGACCACATGGAAGCGGGGATGCTCTGAGTTCATGGGTGGGGACCGATCATGGGGGCATTCTAGAATCCTGGACTTCCATGCAACTGCCCGCCCTCTCCAGCGTTCAACGCTACACCCTCCCCCGCCCTCCCGGTTCCGCTGATGCTGCTTTGCTGGCGGCTTTGGTGGCGCGTGAAAAAGCGCAGGGGCGTCGCGTCAGCCTGATATGCGCCAACGCTTTCGATGCGCAGCGTTTGCTGGAAGAAATGCAGTTTTTCCAGCCCGACTTGGCCTGTGTGTTGTTTCCCGATTGGGAAACCCTGCCCTACGACGGCTTTTCGCCGCACCAAGATTTGATCAGCGAACGTTTGGCCACCCTGTGGCGTATTTCGCAGGGCTTGGCCGATGTGGTGCTGATGCCGGCGACCACCGCCCTGTACCGTTTGGCACCACCGTCGTTTTTGGCGGCTTACACCTTTCATTTCAAAGTCAAGCAACGGTTGGATGACGCCCAACTGAAACAGCAGCTGACCATGGCGGGCTACAGCCATGTGTCGCAAGTGGTGAGCCCCGGTGAGTACACGGTGCGCGGCGGCTTGATTGACCTCTTTCCCATGGGATCGCTGGTGCCCTACCGCGTGGACTTGTTCGACAACGAGATCGATTCGATTCGCACCTTTGACCCCGATACCCAACGTAGCCTCTACCCCGTGCCAGAGGTGCGTTTGCTGCCCGGTCGAGAGTTCCCCATGGACGAGGCTTCTCGGGCTTTGTTCAGAAGCCGTTGGCGAGAACTGCTCGACGGCGACCCTACCCGTAGCCGCATCTACAAAGACATGGGCAATGGCGTGGCGACTGCAGGCATTGAGTACTACCTGCCGCTGTTTTTTGAAGAGACCGCCACGGTGTTTGATTACTTGGGTGAGGCCTCGGTGGTGGTGCTTCATGGTGACCTTGAACCTGTGTTGCAAAGTTTTTCGCAAGACGCCCAAGAACGTTTTCGCTTGGCGCAAGGCGACCCCGAACGCCCTGTGCTGTCACCTTCGCACTTGTTTTTGAACACCGAGCAGTTTTTTACGCGGGTAAATCAACATCCGCAATTAGCGCTGCGTTCCACCCAGACTTCTGCTGACTTGGATTGGGTGACCACCCTTCCCGACCTCACGGTCGAGCGAGGTTCAGACACGCCCTTGGTTCGCTTGAAAGCTCGCCAAACCGACAGCGGTCAACGTGTCTTGGTGCTAGCTGAGAGCGATGGGCGGCGTGAAAGCCTGTTGGATTTTTTACGCGCCAGCGGTTTGAGCACACCAAGTTTTGACACCCTCGAGGAATTCGTCCAAAGCACTGAGGCTTTTGGTATCGCCACCAGCGGCTTGCATACCGGCTTTGCCTGGACTGAAGCAGGCATCGATTTGGTGACCGAAACCGAGTTGTTCTCGGCCAGCCCCAGTGTGCGTCGCCGTCGCAAGCAAGAGGCTGTGAGTGACGTCGAATCACTGATTAAAGATTTATCTGAATTACAAGTGGGCGATCCCGTGGTGCACAGCGCCCATGGCATTGGTCGCTACCGTGGTTCGGTCAATATGGACATGGGCCAAGGCGTGGATGACCAAGGTCAACCCCTGCTACAAGAGTTTTTGCATTTGGAATACGCGGACGAAGCCACCTTGTATGTGCCCGTCAGTCAGCTGCATCTGATCAGCCGCTACAGCGGCGTGAGCCCCGATGAAGCACCTTTGCATCGCTTGGGTTCAGGCCAATGGGACAAGGCCAAGCGCCGTGCCGCCGAGCAAATACGAGACGCCGCTGCCGAGTTACTCAATATTTATGCCCGTCGTGCGGCTCGCCAAGGCCACCCGTTTCGCTACACACCACAAGACTACGAGGTGTTTGCCAACGACTTTGGCTTTGAAGAAACCGCCGACCAGCGCGGCGCGATCCATGCCGTCATTCAAGACATGATCAGCCCTCGCCCCATGGACCGCTTGGTTTGCGGCGATGTGGGTTTTGGCAAAACCGAGGTGGCGCTGCGTGCGGCGTTTATTGCGGTGATGGGCGGCAAGCAGGTGGCCATATTGGCGCCCACCACCTTGCTGGCAGAACAGCATTTTCAAACCCTGACCGACCGCTTTGCCAAGTGGCCGGTGAAGATCGCCGAGATGAGCCGCTTTCGCTCGCCCAAGGAAATCAAGGCCGCCATGCTGGGTTTGGAAGAAGGATCGATTGACATCGTGGTGGGCACGCACAAGCTCATCAGCGACACCGTCAAGTTCAAGGACCTCGGCTTGTTGGTCATCGACGAAGAACACCGCTTTGGGGTTCGTCATAAAGAGGCCATCAAAGCTATGCGAGCCGAGGTGGATGTGCTGACCCTCACCGCCACGCCCATCCCTCGTACTTTGGGCATGGCCTTGGAGGGTCTGCGCGATTTGAGCGTTATTGCCACTGCACCGCAACGGCGCTTGGCCATCAAAACCTTTGTGCGTACCGAAGACAACGGCGTCATTCGGGAAGCGGTTTTGCGCGAATTGAAGCGCGGCGGCCAGTGCTACTTTTTGCACAATGAAGTCGAAACCATCCAAAACCGCAAAGAGCGCCTACAAGAATTGGTTCCTGAAGCGCGTATTGCGGTGGCCCATGGGCAAATGCCTGAGCGTGAGTTGGAAAAAGTCATGCGTGACTTTGTGGCGCAACGCTTTAATATTTTGCTGTGCTCAACCATCATTGAGACCGGCATCGATGTGCCCACCGCCAATACGATTTTGATGAGCCGCGCCGACAAATTTGGCTTGGCGCAGCTGCACCAGTTGCGTGGCCGTGTCGGTCGCAGCCACCACCAAGCCTATGCGTATTTGCTGGTTCCCGATTTACAGGGTCTTAGCAAAAACGCCACCCAAAGGCTGGACGCGATCCAACAAATGGAAGAGTTGGGTTCCGGTTTTTACTTGGCGATGCACGACTTGGAAATACGGGGTGCGGGCGAAGTGCTGGGCGAAAACCAAAGCGGCAATATGCTGGAAGTGGGTTTTCAGCTTTACAACGAAATGCTTTCCGAAGCTGTTCGCGCTCTGAAAAACGGTG
>JBILIR010000052.1:0-8103 GCA_044368955.1 Limnohabitans sp. | reverse complement strand
CCAGCTGGCCTTGGTGATGCCAGGAATATTGCCCGCAAAGGCCATTTCGCGAATCTTGGCGCGACCCAAACCAAATTGACGGAAGGTGCCACGGGGGCGGCCAGTGATCGCGCAACGGTTGCGTTGACGTGTGGGGTTGGCGTTGCGGGGCAACTTTTGCAAACCCAAACGTGCAGCGGCACGCTCTTCTTCACTGTGCTTGGCATCGTTTGCCACGGCCTTCAGTTCAGCGTACTTTTTTGCGTACTTAGCGACCAGTTTGTCGCGCTTGAGTTCGCGTTCAATCAAAGCTACTTTAGCCAAAGGGCACCTCAGTTCTTGAAGGGGAAACGGAAGGCGGCGAGAAGTGCTTTGCACTCGTCGTCGGTCTTGGCCGTGGTGGTGATGCTGATGTTCATGCCGCGCAGGGCATCAACCTTGTCGTACTCAATTTCGGGAAAGATGATTTGCTCTTTCACACCGATGTTGTAGTTGCCGCGACCGTCAAAAGCACGGCCGGAGATACCACGAAAGTCACGTACACGGGGCAAGGCCACGGTAACGAAACGGTCGAGGAATTCATACATGCGAACGCCGCGCAAAGTGACCATGCAACCAATGGCTTGCTGTTCACGGATCTTGAAACCCGCAATCGCTTTACGCGCCTTGGTGACCACAGGCTTTTGGCCGGAGATTTTGGTGAGGTCGCCCACCGCATGGTCCATGACCTTTTTGTCGGCAACCGCTTCTGACACACCCATGTTGAGGGTGATTTTGGTCAGACGCGGCACTTCCATGGGCGACTTGTAGCCAAACTTAGCGGTCAACTCGGGGACCACTTTTTCGCGATAGTGTTGTTGGAGTCGTGCCATGTTCATGCCGCCTTGATGACTTCACCGCTGGACTTGAAGATGCGAACCTTCGAGCCATCGGTATTGACCTTGATGCCCACGCGATCGGCTTTGCCGGTGGTGGCGTTGTAAATGGCGACATTGGACTGGTGAATAGGCATGCTTTTTTCAATCACGCCGCCAGTGGTGCCCGCCATGGGATTGGGTTTGGTGTGCTTTTTCACCACATTGATGCCGTCGATCAAGAGATGCGAATCATCGGCGCGAACGGCTACTTTGCCGCGCTTGCCTTTGTCGCGTCCTGTGATGACGATGACCTCGTCGCCTTTGCGAATCTTGTTCATGGTCGGAGTCCTTAAAGTACTTCAGGCGCCAAGGACACGATCTTCATGAACTTCTCGGTACGCAGTTCACGCGTGACCGGGCCGAAGATACGGGTGCCGATAGGCTCGAGTTTGGCGTTGAGCAACACGGCCGCATTGCTGTCGAACTTGACCAAGGAGCCATCGCTGCGACGGATGCCCTTGGCAGTGCGAACCACAACCGCGCTGTAAACCTCGCCTTTTTTGACGCGGCCGCGCGGCGCAGCTTCTTTGATGCTCACCTTGATGACGTCGCCAACGCTGGCGTAGCGACGCTTAGAGCCACCCAGCACTTTGATGCACAAAACGGATTTTGCGCCGGTGTTGTCGGCTACTTCTAATCTGGATTCAGTCTGGATCATTTCATTTCCCAACTTGTACCGGGTATGTGGCTGAAAAACTCAACCACTTGTACCCGATCAGTCTTGGGCCCGTCATCCGCGCCTCGAACCATTTCGCGGCGCTTTTGCTTGGGGCTGTCGTCTGTCTTTGTCTGCCGTTTTAAAGCAGAGCCAACTATTATGGCACAGATTTGAGGGTGTAACTGTGGGCCAAGCTCAAATATTCTGAAAGTTCCGGCTTTTCACAGCCTTCGCTGAGCAAAACCATGGCCACCTGCGCCGCCGCCGCCGCCGATTGGCGGGCATCTAGAAACAAGGCGCGGGAGCGCCTGGCCAAGACATCCTCCACCGTTCGGGCAAATTCGTGGCGGACCGCAAAACGCACCATGGCTTCGCTCAAACCAGGCAAAAGCCAGTTATCCGCTCCTGATAAAGCCGCCACCGCTGCCTGCTCGTCACCATATAAGTGCATGCCTTGGGGCGCGGTCAGGCTCACAGGGCTTGACGATTGGCGCGTGGCGCCTTTGAATGCGACGGCGGGATGGGCGCGAGTGTTGCCGGCTTGCAACAGCTGACTGGTCAAGCACTGCGACAGCACGTCGTGGGCCATGGCACGGTAGGTGGTCCATTTGCCGCCTGTGACGGTGACCAAGCCGCTTTGGCTGACGCTCACCGTGTGTTCGCGGCTCAAGCCTTTGGTGCTGGCACCCTCTTCGTGGTGCGGTTTGACCAAGGGGCGCAAGCCCACCCAGACACTGCTGACATCAGAACGCTTAGGCGCCTTGGCCAAATAGCGCGCAGATTCTTTCAATATGAAGGCGACTTCTTCATCAAAGGGGGCTGGCTCGCGGGGCATGTCGCTGCGTGGCGTGTCGGTGGTACCCAAAATCACTTTACCCAACCAAGGTACAGCAAAAAGCACCCGTCCATCGGCGGTTTTGGGCACCAAAAGCGCATGGCTACCGGGTAAAAATTCACGCCCCACGACCAAATGCACGCCTTGGCTGGGCGCCACCATGGGCTGGATTTTCACGCCGCTAGACTCGGCATCGAATTGTCGAATATGGTCAACCCAAACGCCCGTGGCATTGACCACACAAGCCGCATTGACCTGGAAACTTTGGCCGCTTTCATGGTCTTGGGCAAGCAAGCCGCTGACCCGTCCCTCGGTGTGAAGCAGTTGGGTGACACCACAATAATTGACCACCATGGCGCCCGCTTGGGTTGCGGTGCGGGCCAAATTGACCGCGTAACGTGCATCGTCAAATTGACCGTCCCAGTACTGCACCCCACCCAGCAAGCCCTGCGCCTTCAAACCAGGCATACGGGCTTTGACACTGGCAGCGCTTAAAAATTCTGTGCGGCCAAGGCCCTTGGCGCCAGCTAAAAAATCGTAAAGTTTCAGTCCAATCCCATAAAAACCTGTCTCCCACCAACGGTAAGACGGCATGACAAAGGGAATCGGTTGCGCCAAATGTGGCGCGTCATGCAGCAAAACAGCACGTTCATGCAAGGCTTCGCGCACCAAGCTGATATTGCCTTGGGCCAAATACCGCACACCACCATGCACCAGTTTGGTTGATCGCGATGAAGTGCCTTTGGCAAAGTCATGCGATTCGAGCAACACCACTTTATAGCCTTGCAAGCTGGCCTCCAAGGCCACGCCCAAGCCAGTTGCACCGCCGCCTATCACCGCCAGATCAAAGCGCTGGGGGACTGCCAACTGTTGAAGAAGTTGTGAGCGGGTCATGGGTGACTGACCAAAGAGGGGCCTGCGCCTCGCAGACGGCAGGCCCCCAGACGCGACGGACAACCCTAGAAATGGGTTGCCGTCCGTCAGGCTTTAGCGAACGCGGCCTTCCTTCCAAGCGTTGAGCAGCTTTTCATAGGCGATGGTTTCGCCTTTTGGCTTCTCGTTGGCCAACTTGGCCCAAGGTGCAGCTTTGTCGCTCAGGTACTTCGCAGGGTCACCCTTGGGGTTGAGTTTGGGTGCGCAGCGGGCCATGCCTGCTCGCTCCAAACGCGCCATCACGTCGTCCATCTCGTTGGCCAAGTTGTCCATGGCTTGCTGAGGCGTTTTTTCACCCGTCACAGCCACCGCCACGTTTTTCCACCACAGCTGAGCCAGCTTGGGGTAGTCGGGGACGTTGGTACCTGTAGGCGTCCATGCCACACGCGCAGGGCTGCGGTAGAACTCGACCAAGCCGCCAAGCTTGGGCGCCATTTTGGTCATGGCTTCGGAGCGGATGTCGGACTCACGAATAGGCGTCAAACCGACGATGGTCTTTTTCAGCGACGTGGTTTTGGCGGTCACGAACTGGGCGTACAACCAAGCGGCTGCAGTTTTGTTGGCATCGTGGTCTTTGAAGAAAGTCCATGAACCCACGTCTTGGTAGCCGTTTTGCATACCTTTTTTCCAGTAGGGGCCGTTGGGGCCAGGCGCCATGCGCCACTTGGGTGTGCCGTCGGCATTCACCACAGGCAACCCAGGCTTGGTCATGTCGGCGGTGAAAGCGGTGTACCAGAAGATTTGCTGGGCAATTTGGCCTTGCGCAGGAACGGGACCGGCTTCACCAAAGGTCATGCCAATGGCTTCTTTGGGTGAGTATTTCTTCATCCAGTCCACATACTTGGTCAACGCATAGACTGCAGCAGGTGAGTTGGTCGCACCACCTCGGGCGACAGACGCACCTTGGGGGTTACATCCATCAGCAGAGGCACGGATGCCCCACTCGTCAACAGGTCGGCCGTTAGGAATGCCAATGTCGGCGGTGCCGGCCATGGACAACCAAGCGTCGGTGAAACGCCAACCCAAAGAGGGGTCTTTCTTGCCGTAGTCCATGTGACCATAAATAGGCTTGCCATCGATGGTTTTCACATCGTTAGTGAAGAACTCGGCGATATCTTCATAGGCGCTCCAGTTCAGAGGCACGCCCAAGTCATAGCCGTACTTAGCCTTGAATTTGTCTTTGATTTCTTTGCGATCGAACAAGTCGGCACGGAACCAGTACAGGTTGGCGAACTGTTGGTCAGGCAATTGGTAAAGCTTTTTATCGGGGCCAGTGGTGAAACTGGTGCCAATGAAGTCTTTCAAATCCAAGCCGGGGTTGGTCCACTCTTTCCCAGGACCTGCCATGTAGTCGGTCAGGTTCATGATCTTGCCGTAGCGGTAGTGGGTACCGATCAAATCAGAGTCAGAAATCCAGCCGTCGTAAATCGACTTGCCCGACTGCATAGAGGTTTGCAGTTTTTCAACCACGTCACCCTCTTGGATCAGGTCGTGCTTGACGGTGATGCCTGTGATTTCGGTAAAGGCCTTGGCGAGGGTTTTGGACTCGTATTCATGCGTGGTGATGGTCTCAGACACCACCGAAATTTCTTTCACGCCCTTGGCTTGCAGTTTTTTTGCAGCCTCAATGAACCACTTCATCTCGGCCATCTGCTTGTCTTTGGACAAGGTAGATGGCTGGAACTCGTTGTCCACCCATTTTTTCGCTTCTGCTTCGCCTGCCCAAGCGCTGTGTCCCAGCACCAAGGCTGCAGCGGCGAAGGCAATCGCACGGTATTTCAATTTCATGCCAGTCTCCTAAAAGTTTCCCCTTGCTCTGAGAAAACACGTGTCTTGGGGAAGTTGCAGACCGTGTTGTAGGTTGGCGTGGCTAGCCTTTGCGCATCACAAAAACCAGCCAAACCGCACTCGTTAGCGTGGCCCACCAAATTGAAGGCTCCTCGCTCAATTCAAACCAAATCAACATTTGCCCCGCCAAGCCCACGAACATCAGGTGCAGGTAGGCGCAACCCAAAAGGCCAATGAACAAGCGGTCACCACGGGTGGTGACCAAGGGCAAAAAGCCTTTACGCGCCACCGTAGGCGAGCGCCGCTCCCACACGGTCATGCCAATGAGCATGAGCACAACGCAGGTGAAAAAAACTGCCACTGGCGTGGTCCAAGCCATCCACTCAAGCATGGGGTTGTCTCCTGCTGTGTGTCATACGCGCCCCATGGCAAAGCCTTTGGCGATGTAGTGCCGTACAAACCAAATCACGATGGCACCGGGCACGATGGTGAGCACCCCTGCAGCAGCCAAGGTCGCCCAGTCCATGCCCGAGGCGCTGACGGTGCGGGTCATGGTGGCCACAATCGGCTTGGCGTTGACGCTGGTCAAGGTTCTGGCCAAGAGCAGTTCCACCCAGCTGAACATGAAACAGAAAAACGCTGTCACCCCTACCCCTGCCTTGATGAGCGGCAAAAACACTTTGACAAAAAACGCGGGAAAGCTGTAGCCATCGATGTAGGCGGTTTCGTCGATTTCACGTGGAATGCCGCTCATGAAGCCTTCCAAAATCCACACCGCCAGAGGCACGTTGAACAGCAAATGCGCCATCGCCACCGCAATGTGCGTGTCCATCAAACCGACCGTGCTGTAGAGCTGGAAAAACGGCAGCAAAAACACCGCTGGCGGTGTCATGCGGTTGGTCAGCAGCCAGAAAAACACATGCTTGTCACCCAAGAAGCTGTAGCGCGAAAACGCATACGCTGCGGGCAAAGCCACGGTGACCGAAATAACCGTGTTGATGGCCACGTAAATCAGGCTGTTGATATAGCCCGAGTACCACGACACATCGGTAAAGATGGTGGCGTAGTTGTCCCACGTGGGGTTCATCGGAAACAAGCTGAAGCTGGACAAAATTTCTTGGTTGGTGCGAAAGCTCATATTGACCATCCAATAAATGGGCAACAAAGCAAACACGATGTAGAGCAGCAAGAACAGATGGCGTTTTTTGAAGCGGCGCTCATCCATGGCTGCTCTCCTTGGCTTGGGTGCCCACGCTTTGCATCCAGTTGTAGAGGATGAAGCACAGCAACAAAATGATGAGGAAGTAAATCAGCGAAAAAGCTGCTGCTGGCCCTAAGTCGAACTGGCCCACGGCTTTTTGCGTCAGGTATTGGCTCAGGAAGGTGGTGGAGTTGCCCGGACCACCGCCCGTCAACACAAAAGGTTCGGTGTAAATCATGAAGCTGTCCATGAAGCGCAGCAGCACCGCAATCATCAACACACCGCGCAATTTGGGCAACTGTATATAGCGAAACACCGCGAATTTAGAAGCACCATCGATTTGCGCGGCTTGGTAATAGGCGTCGGGAATGCTGCGCAAGCCTGCATAGCCCAAGAGCGCCACCAAGGGCGTCCAATGCCAGATGTCCATCACCAACACCGTGAGCCAAGCATCCCGCGCATTACCGGTGTAGTTGTAGTCAATGCCCATACCTTGCAAAGCCGCACCCAGCAAGCCAATGTCTGCTCGCCCGTAAATTTGCCAAATGGTTCCCACCACATTCCACGGGATTAGCAAGGACAAAGCCACTAACACCAAGGTGACCGAGGCTTGCCAGCCTTTGGCTGGCATGGACAAGGCCAAGGCGATGCCCAGCGGTATTTCCAACAACAACACAGCCGAGGAAAACACCAGTTGCCGCCATAAAGCTTCGTGCAAATCTTGGTCACGCATCACAGCGGCAAACCACTCGGTGCCGACAAACACCCGCCGCTCGGGCGAGATGATGTCTTGCACCGAGTAATTAACCACGGTCATCAAAGGCACGATGGCTGAAAACGCCACGCACAACAGCACCGGCAAGATGAGAAACCACGCTTTTTGGTTGACGGGCTTCATGCGATCAACTCCTCGTTGGCGTAAAAACAGCTGTGCTCGCCCATGACTTGCAGGTAAACGGTTTGCCCAGTTTGTGCAGGTGCTGTGCCGTCCCCTGCCATGCGTACCCGCACAGTCTCACCCGCACACTGCGTGGTGAGCAAACCGCTGTTACCCAAGTCTTGCCAACGCAGCACTTGCGCTGGCAAACACCCCGCCTGGGCTTGGGCGTGGACCTGTATGTATTCGGGGCGAATGCCCAGCTTCAAGGTCGGATGCTTAGCCAAGCTGTGGGCTTGCGAAGCCGATAAGGTCAAGGCGTGGCCGCCTATGGTCAAGGTGGTGTCGTTGGCATTGGCGGGTAAGAAATTCATGCCCGGCGAGCCGATGAAATGCCCCACAAAGGTATGGGCGGGTCGTTCAAACAAAGCCTCGGCGCTGCCCACCTGCACCGCACGTCCACGTGTCATCACCACCACCTCTTGGGCAAAGGTCAGCGCCTCGACCTGATCGTGGGTCACATAAATAAGGGTGTGCTTCAACTCTTGATGCACTTGTTTAAGCTTGCGCCGCAGCTGCCACTTCAGATGCGGGTCGATCACGGTGAGCGGCTCATCAAACAAAATCGCCGCCACATCGGGGCGGACCAAACCGCGGCCTAAGGAGATTTTTTGCTTGGCATCCGCCGACAAACCGGCAGCACGCTGGTTAAGTTGACCGCTCAGCTCCAACATTTCAGCGATTTGACCCACCCGCTCACGAATTTGCGCTTCAGCCATGCACCGGTTACGCAAGGGAAAAGCCAAGTTATCGGCCACGGTCATGGTGTCGTAAATGACGGGAAACTGGAACACTTGCGCAATATTGCGCTGCTGCGGCGTTTTCTCGTTGACGTTTTCACCATTGAAACGCACC
>JBILIR010000051.1:0-8151 GCA_044368955.1 Limnohabitans sp. | reverse complement strand
CTACCCCTTCACCACTTTGCACCCCAATTTGGGCGTGGTCAGGGTGGCAGCGGAGCAAAGTTTTGTGGTGGCCGATGTGCCTGGTTTGATCGAAGGTGCGGCCGAGGGTGCGGGTTTGGGACCTCAGTTTTTGCGCCATTTGCAGCGCACCCGTTTGCTGCTGCACATGATCGATCTGGCCCCTTTTGACGATGCGGTAGACCCCGTGGCGCAAGCCAAGGCCATCACCCTAGAGCTGAAAAAATACGACCCCGAGTTGTTCGATAAACCGCGTTGGTTGGTGTTGAACAAGCTCGACATGGTGCCCACCGACGAACGTGCTGCCCGGGTGAAAGACTTTGTGAAACGCTTCAAATACAAAGGCCCCGTGTTTGAAATATCGGCCTTGAACCGCGAAGGTTGCGAGGGCTTGGTTCGCGCCATTTACGACCATTTGCAAGCGCAGTTTCAATCGACCCAAGAGCCAGAGGTGGTGGACCCTCGCTTTGCCGTCATGCCGACCACACCTGTTAACAGTTAATAGCCATGAAAGAAACCCCCAGCTCTACGGTCTTGCGCGACGCCAGACGCATTGTGGTCAAGGTGGGTTCGAGCTTGGTGACCAACGAAGGCAAGGGCTTGGACGAAACCGCCATTGGCGAGTGGTGCCGTCAAATGGCAGCCTTGGCCAAGGCAGAACCTGCAAGAGAAATCATCATGGTGTCCAGTGGCGCAATTGCCGAGGGCATGAAGCGTTTGGGCTGGAGCACCCGTCCCCACGAGTTACATGAATTACAGGCCGCAGCGGCCGTTGGGCAAATGGGTTTGGCGCAGATGTACGAAACCAAGTTGCGCGAGCAAGGTTTGCGCAGTGCGCAGGTGTTGCTGACACACGCTGACTTGGCCGACCGCGAGCGCTACCTGAATGCCCGCTCCACCTTGCTCACTTTGCTGCAACACAAAGTGCTGCCCGTGATCAACGAAAACGACACGGTGGTGAACGACGAAATCAAATTCGGCGACAACGACACCTTGGGTGCGCTGGTGGCCAATTTGGTGGAAGCTGATGCCTTGGTCATCTTGACCGACCAGAAAGGCTTGTTCACCGCCGACCCCCGTGTGGACAAGCAAGCCACATTTGTGCATGAAGCCAAAGCGGGTGACCCTGCGTTGGAAGTCATGGCGGGTGGCGCGGGGTCCAGCATCGGCAAGGGCGGCATGATCACCAAAATATTGGCAGCCAAACGAGCCGCAGGGTCGGGTGTCAGCACCGTGATCGCTTGGGGACGAGAGCCCGATGTGCTTCTTCGCTTGGCCGCCGGAGAGGGCTTGGGCACCTTGTTGGTAGCGCCCACCCACAAGCAACAGGCCCGCAAGCAGTGGATGGTCGATCAGCTTCAGCTGCCCGGCGCGGTGTGGGTGGATGCGGGGGCGGTCAGCAAGTTAAGCCGTGAGGGCAAAAGTTTATTGCCAATAGGGATGCACAGTGTGCAGGGCGAGTTTTCGCGTGGTGACATCATTGCCATTTGCGACGAGAGCGGCAAAGCCTTTGCCCGCGGCTTGGCCAACTATGCCAGCGCCGAAGCCCGTTTATTGTGCCGCAAGGCGTCAAATGAGATTGAAAAACTGCTGGGCTATGTGGCTGAACCAGAGATGGTTCACCGCGATAACTTGGTGCTCACCCCTTAATTGGGCGCAGCAGGTCGCTGTTCAGTGCCGTCCATGCCATCTGAGTGACGCATACCTTGGCGTAAATAACGGCTTTTGGTCTCTTGTTGCGGCAGAAAGCGTGACAACTCAATCAGCGCCAATTCGTACACACCGCGCTTGAAATCGACCACGGAGTCCAAAGGCACCCAATAGTCGTTCCAGCGCCAAGCGTCAAACTCGGGGTGGGTGCTGGCACGCAAGTTCAAGGCGTGGTCAGGCACTACCAATTGCAGCAAAAACCATATTTGTTTTTGCCCCTTGTAATGACCGCGGGCATCCTTGCGGATGTAGCGGTCTGGCACTTCATAACGCAACCAGTCTCGGGTTCGGGCGACGATGCGCACATGCTCTGCCAACAGCCCCACTTCTTCTTGCAATTCCCTGTACATGGCTTGCTCGGGAGTTTCGCCGCGGTCGATGCCGCCTTGCGGAAATTGCCAACTGTGGGTGCGGATGCGCTTGCCCCAAAAAACCTGATTCTTCTGATTGAGCAGAATGATGCCGACGTTAGGCCTAAAGCCGTCGCGGTCAAGCATAATCAAACCTCAAATTTTTAACTGAGTCCATTATGCACAGTCAAGCGCTGTCATCAAGAGGGCTGACCATTCATTTATGCCGTTTTATGCGGTACAGCAGACCATGAAAGCCTCCCAATTTCTCATCTCCACCCTCAAGGAAGCCCCCGCTGACGCCGAGGTGGCCAGCCATCAGCTGATGACGCGTGCCGGCATGATCAAAAAACTGGGCGCGGGCATTTACACCTACATGCCCATGGGCTTGCGGGTGATCCGCAAGGTCGAGGCCATCGTGCGCGAGGAGATGAACCGCGCTGGCGCCATTGAGCTGACCATGCCGGTGGTGCAACCCTCGGAGCTGTGGCAAGAGACCGGTCGCTTTGAAAAAATGGGCCCCGAGTTGCTGCGCATCCAAGACCGCCATGGCCGCGACTTTGTGGTCCAACCCACTAGCGAAGAGGTGGTGACTGATATCGCCCGCCAAGAACTGCGCAGTTACAAGCAACTGCCGAAAAACCTCTACCAAATACAGACCAAATTCCGTGACGAGCGCCGACCCCGCTTTGGGCTGATGCGTGGGCGTGAGTTCATCATGAAGGACGCCTACAGCTTTGACCGCGACGCCGACGCCGCCAAGGCCAGCTACCAAGTGATGGCGCAGGCTTACCGCGCCATCTTCGACCGCTTTGGCTTGCGCTACCGCGCGGTGGCCGCCGACAGCGGCGCGATTGGCGGCGATTTGAGCGAAGAGTTCCAAGTGATTGCCGCCACGGGTGAGGACGCCATCGTCTATTGCCCGACCAGCGACTACGCAGCCAACATGGAAAAAGCCGAGGCCTTGGCCCCTCAAGGCGCACGGCCTGCCGCCACCCAAGCATTGACCAAAACCCCCACCCCCGGCAAGAGCACGTGCGCCGATGTGGCCGAGCTGTTGGGCCTGTCTTTGACCAAAACCATTAAATCGCTGGTTTTGGCAACAGATGAGCTCAATAACGAGGGTGTTGTCGTTAAATCGCAGGTTTGGTTGCTCTTGGTGCGTGGCGATCACGACATGAACGTGGTCAAGGTGGGCAAGTTGCCCGGCTTTGAAAAAGGCTTCCGGTTTGCCACCATCGCCGAGATTGAAGACCATTTCGGCTGTAAACCCGGTTATTTAGGCCCCATCGGCTTGCAAAAGCCGTTAAAAATCGTCATCGACCGCGATGTGGCGGTGATGGCCGATTGGGTGTGTGGCGCCAACGCGGTCGACTTTCACATGACCAGCGCCAATTGGGGCCGCGACCTGCCCGAGCCTGACATGGTGGCCGATATCCGCAATGTTGTGGAAGGCGACGCCTCGCCCGATGGCAAAGGCGTGTTGGCGATTGAGCGCGGCATTGAAGTGGGGCATATTTTTTACCTCGGCACCAAGTACAGCCAAGCCATGAACGCCACGTTTTTGGCCGATGACGGCAAGCCCAAGCACTTCGAGATGGGTTGCTACGGCATTGGCATCACCCGATTGCCCGCCGCTGCCATAGAGCAAAACCACGATGCCAAAGGCATCATTTGGCCCGACGCCTTGGCGCCCTTCACGGTGGTGATTTGCCCCATCGGCCCCGACCGCAGCCCCGATGTCAAAGCCGCCGCCGACACGCTTTACGCCGACCTCATGGCCGCTGGTGTGGACGTGATCTTGGACGACCGCGGCGAGCGCCCCGGCGCCATGTTCGCCGACTGGGAGTTGATCGGCGTGCCGCACCGCGTGACCATTGGCGACAAAGGCCTCAAAGACGGTTTGGTGGAATACCAGCACCGTCGCGATACCGAGGCCAGCAAGGTGGCGGTGGGTGAGGTGTTGGGGTTGTTGAAGGCAAAGTTGGGCGTTTAACCCTCTGTATCTGTGGAGGGTTCAATAGAGGGTTCAATAGGCGCATGGGCTGCCAATAATGCTGCGGCCCTAGTCTGCCAGCCTTTGCCACTCGCTCGCCACCTGACCAACACATCCTCATCCAAGCGCAAAGTGGTGGGCACTTTGTGTTGGTCTTTCACGCTGCCAACAGGGCGGCCCCGCCATGCGGCTTTGGCCAAGGCCTTGCCTTCTTTTCCCGTGACAGGTAAACCTGCCACCTGCCAAATGCCGCGCAGCATGTCGGCCTCGGTCAACTCCGGCGCGTCATCCGGGTCGGTCCAAGGCTTTGCTGAATTTTTCGATTTCACGCTCATTGGCTTTCCTTAATGAAATGATGCGCCGGACTTCCCCGCGCGGCGTCCAGACGATGACCACCAAGCGCTCTTGCATCAGCGCCCAAGTGATGAATCGGTGTTCTCCGTAACCTTTTCGAGCATCTTCAAAGGTGAAGGAAACGCCAGCAAAAGCCTGTTGACAGTCCGCAAAATCCAAACCCCTGTGAAGCAGGGTTTCGTGCCGTTTTGCAGGGTCAAACTCGATCTGCATCTAATTAATTGTACATTTAATTAAATATAAGTCTTATGCGGCTTAGGATTGCAAGATGCCAGCCAGCAAACCTTCATATGAGCTTCTGGGTCGCATGCGCCCAATCGATTGGCTATAGCTACCCTGACTGCCAATTCGATGGTTTCCAGTCCATTAAGCGCTAGCAATCTAAGTTGCTTATCAAATTTGGCCAACTCAACCACCAGAGATAGCGCTGCGCCTTCTTTAAACAAACCAGACATCACCGGCTCTGTTTGTCGAAGGGGGTAGGCGTAACCAGTCAGTCGGTAGTAGCCAAGTGTTTTGAGGGCCTGAAGCGCAAGTACTTCATCTTCAATATGCAGTCCTCGATCCTTGAAAAGGGACAAGAGTTCCGCGGCTTTTTTAGATGTTTTAAGCGCAACAGGGCTCGTCACTAGGAAATTCCTCAAAAAAGAAACCCCCCACATGACAATCCGCGCTTGCGCCGGCGACAGAGGTGGGGGGCATATTGCTTTTAATTATCCAGCTTTTATAAACTTTGAAGAACATGAGCTTTTCAGATTCAGAATTTGCTGGATTTATATGAGAAAATTATAAATAAAAATAGTTATAAATATATTAATAAATATTCATTTTTGGATATAAATAGCATGTTGACAAACAGTGGGTTCGTTCACATTTAACAACGCCCATGAGTAAACTCAGGATTCATAGTGTGTCAGGGAAAAAACGATGGACCAACCAAAGCAACCAGTCAAGACAACCCCTCGACCAAGCTTGAAAGAATTGCTGATGACTGACGAAGCGAGAGGCTTATTAACGATACCAGAGGAGCGACTGGTGATCGAGTTACGTCAACCCCCAAAACTAGATTAGCAAATTGAAACTATTCTTGGCGGGGCTGTTATGCCTTGCACTCGTAAACACTTTTGCCGGCCCCCAACGCGAAGAGCACTTGGCCGACTCGGTGCGAATCGCCATGTCGTCTGCGGTGGCCGACCTGCCACCCCCCACCCCTTACTTGCCCACGGCGCAAGACGAGCAGGCTTACCAACAGTGGCTGGCACACACCCAAACCCTGCTCGCGAAAAAACTCCAAAACAAGCGCGGCCAAGTTCGCTTGCCCGAACTGGCGACAACCGAACTCCAGCAGATGTTTTTGCAAACTGTTTGGTATGAAAGTCGCCGCGCCGCATTGGATCCCAGCTTGGTGATGGGCTTGATCGAGGTGGAAAGTGGATTTAGAAAATTTGCCATCAGCAGCGCAGGTGCGCGAGGCGTGATGCAGGTCATGCCGTTTTGGACCCGACAGTTGTCAACGGCAAACGCATCTGTGCTGTTTCAGTGGCAAGCCAATATGCGGTTTGGCTGCGTCATCTTGAGACATTATTTGTCGCTAGAGCGGGGCGATATGCACATGGCCTTGGGTCGCTACAACGGTAGCCGCGGACAACTGGCTTACCCTCAGGCGGTTTTGGCTGCACAGCGTCGCTGGCAGCCCTGAGCTATATATAAAGGGGATTAAGCGCCCAACAACTTCGGGAGCTCGCCGCTTTCGTACATCTCGGTCATGATGTCAGAGCCGCCAACGAATTCGCCCTTGATGTAGAGCTGTGGAATGGTGGGCCAGTTGCTGTATTCCTTGATGCCTTGACGGATATCAGCGTCATCCAGCACATTGACCGTGGTCATGGTTTTGGTGTCTACGCCGCTGGCTTTGAGCAACTGAATAGCGCGGCCGGAAAAACCACACATGGGAAAATTGGCATTGCCTTTCATGAACAACACGATGTCGTTGCTTTTGACCAATTGGTCGATACGTTGTTGCACATCACTCATAAAAACTCCCATAAACACTGGGCTTTTGCCCGTTCAGATGGACCATTATTTCATTTCTGGCCAGCAGCCCCCGCTGCAACGCTTTATGCCCGCAAGGTCCACACGGCTTTGCACCTGCAAAAAGCCATGTTTCTCAAGCAAGGCGCACACCTGCGGTGCTTGGTCAAAACCATGTTCCAGCAGCAGCCAGGCACCTGGATGGAGGTGCTTGGTGGCTTGCGTAATGATGTGGCGAATGTCGTCCAAACCGTCCACCCCGCTGACCAAGGCTTGGCGCGGCTCTGCATTCAATGCCGGCAAATGCGGGTCACCCTCTGCAATATAGGGCGGGTTAGACACAATCAAGTCAAACTTACTCTGCAACTGAGCAAACCAGTTGCTGTGCACAAAATTCACTGCCAGCGACAAGGCTTGGGCATTGCCACTCGCCACAACCAAGGCGTCAGCGCTGGCGTCTACGGCGGTCACATGCCATTGGGGGCGGACATATTGCAAGGCCAAAGCGATGGCGCCGCTGCCAGCGCCAAGGTCCAGCACTTTTGCCTGTTCAAGGTGCAGCGACAAGGCCCAGTTCACCAAGGTTTCTGTGTCGGGGCGGGGCACCAATACCCGTGGGTCGACGGCTAGGTTCAGGCCGTGGAAGTCTTGTGAACCCGTTAAATAAGCGATGGGTTCGTTGTGCAAACGCCTTTGCACCAAGGCGTTGAAAGCTTCCAAAATGCCCAAACTGGGCTCATCCGTGTCGTGCAGCAGCAGCCATGCGCGGTCGTGCCTATCGCGGCCCAAGGCATGCAGCATCAAGGTCTGTGCCTCCAAGCGGTCCAAGCCTAAGCAATGAGCATGTGTCAACGCTTGGGCAATGTTCACCCAGCACCTTCTAACGCCGCCAGTTGCTCGGCCGCTTCAAAGGCTTGCAAGCCTTCGATCACATCGCCCAAGTCGCCTTCCATGATGCCCAAGAGTTTGTACAAGGTGAGGTTGATGCGGTGGTCGGTGAAACGGCCTTGCGGAAAGTTGTAGGTGCGGATTCGGTCAGACCGGTCGCCGCTGCCAATCAGGCTTTTGCGCTCAGCCGCATCTTTGGCGGCACGCTCAGACCGGTCTTTTTCTTGAATGCGTGCGGTCAACACCCGCAGCGCTTGCGCTTTGTTGCTGTGTTGGCTGCGGCCATCTTGGCACTCGGCCACGATGCCGGTGGGCAAATGGGTGATACGCACCGCAGAGTCGGTTTTGTTGATGTGCTGCCCTCCAGCGCCGCTGGCGCGGAAAGTGTCAATGCGTAAATCGGAGGGGTTGATTTTGATGGCCTCGGCTTCGTCAGGTTCGGCCAAAACCGCCACGGTGCAAGCGCTGGTGTGTATACGCCCCTGAGTTTCGGTGGCGGGTACGCGTTGCACACGGTGGCCCCCTGACTCAAACTTCAAAGCACCGTAAACCCCAGCGCCTTCAATGCGGATCACCACCTCTTTGTAGCCGCCCAACTCGCTGGGTGACTCGCTAATGACCTCGACATGCCAACTTTGGTTGGCACAAAAACGGGTGTACATGCGCAGTAAATCGCCAGCAAACAAGGCCGATTCGTCGCCACCCGTGCCTGCGCGGATTTCCAAGAAAGCGTTGCGGGCGTCGTCGGGGTCTTTGGGCAGCAACATGCGTTGCAACTGCGCTTCAATTGCCACAATGGCAGGC